>CAZHAH010000054.1:0-32321 GCA_964530095.1 uncultured Desulfobacteraceae bacterium
GGGATAAAATGTTTTGCCATAAAATACACAAAATTCACAACTAAGAAACTAATAAGTCGCATGTCTAAATAATAATAACCTGATTAGTAAATATTTATTCTACGCCGTGTCCGTCCCTAAACGGTAGATTTAGGTTCGGAGCAAGGCCTGAGCGATTTTGAAACCGGAGGAATAGTGTACTATTTTGAGGATTTCAAAAGCGCGAAAACGCCGCTCCGGGCGTAAAGATGCCGTTTAGGGACGGACACGACCTAAAGTCCCACCCTCTCATTGAACTCGGCGATAAGGGCGTCGATTTCATCCACTTGGTTGAAGGTGCCGTGCCAGTAACGGTCATGATCGTACCACTGGTCGTTTAACTCTTCTACATCCCGGCCCTGCTGTTCGACCCAGGTGAAGTATTTGAGATTGTGCATGGCTTTCCTGTCGTAATAGGAAAGCTCTTTCATCTGGTCGATGGTTACCGCTGCGAGCCGTTCCATATCCCGCTGGGCGTCCACTTCCCTGTAGGGACCTTTCTCATCAGTCAGCTCCTTTAACCGCGACCGGTACAGCTGCATGGAATCCGTGGCGATGGTCACCACATAATCGTCTTCGGTCAGTTCATGATATTTGGCAAATTTTATGGCCGCCACCAGATTCGCGATTCCGGAGATGCCAAGCAAATCAAGGCGACCGACAATCTCCTCCGGTAGGCCGTTTTTTATCAGGGCACTTCTACCCTCCGCTTCATTAAACAGGCGCAAAAGCCGCATGGGAACATCATCGTCAACGGCAATCACAAAGTCGGTCTCTTTACAGTCGTGCACCCAGGGCACGTGCTTGTCGCCGATTCCTTCGATGCGGTGATCCCCGAAACCGTTTTGAAGCAGTGTGGGACATTGAAGGGCTTCGGCAACGACAAGCTTGGCCCGCGGATATTTCAGCTTTAAATAATAGCCGGCACCCAGAGTCCCTGCAGAGCCCGACGATGAGACATAGCCGGCAAACCGCTTTCCGTCCGTCAGGTAGTGCTTGAGAAGCTCTTGCACCGCGCTGCCGGTAACGGCATAGTGCCATAGCGGGTTGCCCATCTCATCAAACTGATTGAATATCCGCAGGTCCTGTCCGGAGTTGCGCAATTCCCAGCATTTGTCGAAGATTTCTTTGACATTCGATTCACATCCCGGGGTGGCGATCACTTCCCCGGCGATTTTTTGCAGCCAATCAAAGCGTTCCCGGGACATTCCTTCGGGTAAAATAGCGATGGCCTGGCAGGCCAAAAGGGCCGAAATATAGGCACCTCCCCGGCAATAATTCCCGGTTGAAGGCCAGACGGCCTTGGTTTTTTGAGGATCGAATCGGCCGGTTACCAGCATGGGGGTCAGGCATCCGTAGGTGGCTCCCACCTTGTGGGCGCCGGTGGGGAAAAAACGGCCGCAAAGCACCACGATTTTGGCGCTTGTACCGGTCAATTCGGCGGGCAGGACAAAATGGTTTACACCGCCGAACAATCCGCCAAAATCCTTGGGCTCGTTTTTCCAGGTGATACGGTACAGGTTGGCCGGGTGGACATCCCACAGTCCAATGGTTTTTAGTTTGTCTTTTATTTTTGCGGGAACTTTTTGCGGATTTTTCATCATGGCAAAAGTAGGCAGCGTGATCCCCTTTGCTCTGCAATATTTTACAGTATTTTCTATGGTTTCAGCATGGGGCGCCAAATTGATCATGTTACTTTCCTTAATTTTAGATTTGCTCAATTGAACTGATGGCCGTCTCAGGCACGACAATGCCTTTGGCGGCGGTCTTGCTATCCTTAAGGCCGTTTCCCGTGGCCAGGATCACAATGGTCGCGTCAGGGGGCAATTCGGATCTAACCTTTAAAAATCCCGCAAACGACGCTGCGCCGGCCGGTTCGGTGAATAATCCGGCCTGCCGGGAAAGTTTGACCTGGGATGCGATGATCATCTCGTCGGAAACGGTAATCACCCGACCGCAATATTTTTTAAGTTGTGCCAGGACATAAAACCCGTTGCTGGGTACATCCACACAAATGGAATCGGCCACGCTGTGGGTCGGTACATTTTCAAATTTCCCGCTGCTGACAGCCCGGCGCAAGGCGTCGGACGTTTCGGCCTGAACCGCGTAAACAACGGGTATTTTGTCTATCAACCCCAGCTGTTTAAGATCCTTAAAGCCTTTGTAGACGCCCGACAGAATGCACCCGTCGCCGGTGGGGACAAACAGGTAGTCCGGTGCCTTTCCCAGCTGCTGATACAACTCAAGCGATACGGTCTTTTTCCCCTCAGTTGTCATGGGATTGAAGCCGGAATTGCGATTCAGTCCACCTTGTCTTTGCGTATAGGCCAAAGACAGTGCGTAGGCCAGGTCGTAGCTGCCATCCACCCTGTAGACCGTGGCACCATATTGCAGCGCCTGGACCAGTTTTGCCACCGGAGCTGTTTTAGGCAAAAAAAGGATTACCTTCTGATCGGCGGCAGCACCGATACCGGCCATGGAAGAGCCGGCGTTGCCGGTGGAAGCCAGTGCGATGTCCTCAATTTTGAACTTTTTTGCAAAGGCGGAAACCAGGTATGAAGCGCGATCTTTGAACGAGCTGGTCGGATTGCAGCCGTCATCTTTTATGTAAAGAGCGTCAAATCCCGATTCACGGCGCAGGTTGGCGGGTTCCCAAAGGGCCGTATTGCCCACGGGAATCGCGGGGAAATACGGCTTTTCAACCGGCAGCAAGTCATGAATCGAAAAATTTTGCCCGACGGTTCCCTTAAGTTCAACCTCCAAAATGCCCTTAAGGGGTTGATCCTCTGCCTGCGCTTTGGAACAATCCGGGCACAGCATAATCCCCGGCTCTATTTCAAACCGGCGCTCGCACTCGCTGCAAATATAATTGAACTTCATAAGAAGTATCCCGTATTATACGTGTTTTCGGATGCTTATTTTCCGACTTCCTTAATTGAAAAACAGGGGCAATTTTTCCGGAACCGATCGGCCACCGACCGGTTCCGGAAAAGGCAGGTCGACATTTTATTCGGCCGATTTAACGGCTTCTAGAAATGCCTTTAGCATCTCTTCGCCATCGGCACCGAACTTCTTGATGATCAGTTTTTTGACCTCAGGCAGAGCGACTTCCTGGAATTTTACTTTTTCCGCTGCTGTCAAAGAATTGACCTTCATCGTCTTGGACAGCTCCGTCAACCCCCGGTCGGAGGCTTCAATCACCCGCCCCATGCCCCGGCCCGCGACAATGGCGGACTTGGCGGCATAAACAACGACTTCCTTTTCGCTGTCGCTCAAGCTGTCCCAGAATTTGCTGTTAACCGTCCAGACGTAAGGGGCGAAAATATGCCCGGTCAGGGTGAGGTATTTCTGGACTTCCTGAAACTTGGCAAAAGCGATAATCGGAATCGGGTTCATCTGGCCGTCGGCGACACCGGTCTGCAGGGCCGTGTAGACTTCCGACCAGGCGATGGCGGCCGGTTGCCCGCCAATGGCGCTGATGATGGCTTTATGGGTATCGAGCCCCATGGTTCGAATTTTGATCCCTTTCATGTCTTCTGGCGTATGAATGGGACGCTTGGAATTGGTAATGTGGAAAAAACCGCCCGAATCGCCAAACCCCAGCACATGCATGCCGGTTTTCTTTTCAATATCTGCAGCGAGCTTCTTGCCGAAAGGCCCGTCAAAGACCGCGTAGGTCTTGCTGATATTGGAAAATGCGAAGGGAATGTCCAACACGCCGATCAGCGGATATGCCGAAGCGAACCCGCCAACGGAATGGATTCCCGACTGGATGACTCCGGCCTTAACCTGCTGAACCACATCCTTGTCTTTGCCCAATTGACCACTGGGGAAGGTCTGTACCTTGACCGCGCCGTTGGTGCCGGATTCCACCAGGCTTTTAAAAACCGTGGCCATGGCGCCGGTGGGGTTGTCAAAGGGATCATCCTTGTTTAAATGGTGCAGTTTAAGGGTTTTGGCTGCTACCGCCATCCCGCTGATGCTGATGACGGCAAAAACCGCTACTGTCAGGACCAACAAACTTTTTGCTACTATTTTCATGTACCCCTCCTTAGTTTCTGGCAACAGAGTTGCCGGTTAATAGTAAAAGGTAAATTTCGCGTAAAATTTACCCTCCCAAAAGCAGATTGGGGATGAACATGGTCATTTTATCCCAATAGGCCACAATGAACAAAATAATCACCTCGACAACCAGAAACGGCCATAACGCGACACTGATGCGTTCGATTCGTTCGCCGGTAACCGAAGACATCACAAACAAACAGGCACCCACCGGGGGCGTCATCAAAGAAATATTCAACGCCAGTACGATCATAATGCCCGCATGCACCGGATGCATGCCGATGGCTACGGTCAAAGGGCCCAGAACCGGCGCCAGGATGATCAGCGCCGCGTTGATGTCCATGAACATACCGATGCCCAAAAGCAGCGCGAGGATCAATCCGATAACAACACGGGGATCATTTGACAAAAAAAGAAAAAAATCGGCTATCTTTTGGGGAATCTGCATAAAGGTCATCCACCAGCTCAAGATGGAAGCACTGGCGATAATCAAAAACACAATGCCGGTAATCCGGGCCGTTCGGACCAGCATCTCGACAATGTCGGAAAATTTTAGCGCCCGGTAGATCACGACACTGATAAAAAGGGCGTAAAAAACGGCAATCGCGGCCGCTTCCGTAGGTGTGACAATACCGAAAAGGATGCCGCCCAGGATGATGCCGGGCATGAGAATGGCGAGAAAACTCGATTTAAAGGCCCATAAGATTCGTAAAAGGCTGAATTTTTCTTTGCTCTTGGGAAGATTGAGCCGTTTCCCCAATGCGGCAATGACCGCCATGCATAACACACAGATAAGCAGGCCCGGCAGAATTCCCGCCGCAAACAGTCCGGCAATGGAAACACCCATCAGCGAACCGTAAATCACCATCAAATTGGACGGTGGAATCGTCGGGCCGATAATGGACCCGGCGACAGTGACCGCGCAGGAAAAAGGGCGTGTATACCCTTCTTTTTCCATGGCCGGGACCAGGGTGTTCCCGAAAGCGGCCGTGTCGGCCACGGCCGCGCCGGTCATGCCGGCAAACAGGACCGAAGCAATCATGTTCGAATGGGCCAGTCCCCCCCGGGTATAACCGATCAGGGCATTGGCAAATGCGGCCAGCCTTTGGGTAATGCCGGATCGATTCATAATTTCACCCGCCAGGATAAAAAAAGGCATGGCCATGAACGTAAACAGATCCAGTCCCTCAAAATACCGCTTGGGGGCCATGGTCAAAAAATTCTCGCCGCCGATCTGCAAAAGTCCGGCCACCCCGGCCACGCCCAGCGTCACGCCGATCGGTAGACCGATTAAAATAAAAAAGAAAAAAAGTACCAGGACAAGCGTCATCTATGCGCTCCTTTATCAGGTTGGTGACTCGGCGGCGGCGCCAAAGTCACGCAACATGGCGGCCAAGACCTGAAACGCCGTTAATGCCGATGAGATCGGTACCGCAGCAAACGGAACGACCATGGTCATGCCGAAAATGGTGGCATACTGCGTCGCTCCGGCAGTCGTCATGCCAATGCCGTAATAGGCTAAAAAAAGAAAAAAGGCCAAACCGATGACATCGAGGCTAATAACCAGGATTCGGCCCGCTTTTGCGGGCATAAACCGTTTGACAATATTCAGGCCAATATGTTCCCGGTAAAACGCCCCGCACGATACTGCCAGAAGGG
Source organism: uncultured Desulfobacteraceae bacterium (assembly GCA_964530095.1). Classification (GTDB taxonomy): domain Bacteria; phylum Desulfobacterota; class Desulfobacteria; order Desulfobacterales; family CAZHA01; genus CAZHAH01. Next base: position 5,740 of record CAZHAH010000054.1, read on the forward strand.
CGGCCCAAATCATCACATAACGGGAAAATTCTTCGGTCCAGGTGATGCCCAGTTCCAGAAAATAGCGCTCTACCACCTCAAACCATATGACGATCACCATGGCGCCGACCAAGAGCGCGCAAACCCGTTCGACAAACCAGTTCAGGTGGCGGGCGCTTTTGGATAATACGGTTTCTTTTTTTGGATTCATTTACGTCTGTTCTCTATGGGCACGCTAAAAATTTTAAAAAGGCACGGCCCAAACCAATCGGACAAAAACAGGTATCCGCCATTTTGACAAGACCGATTTCAGGCAACGATATGGGTCCCCGCCCGATTATGGACCGCCGGAAGCAATTTTTCTGGACAGGTGATGATCGCTTTGCGCCCGCCGTTTTTTATGAACTCCACGGCCGCAGTAATTTTGGGTTGCATGCTGCCGGCGGCAAAATGGCCCTCATCGATAAATTGCCGGGTCTGATCAAGGGTCATTCGGTCGATTCCCTTCTGGTTTTTTTGGTTAAAATAAAGATAGGCCCGATCCACGGCGGTTAAAATGATTAGTGAATCGGCACCCAGGCCCATTGCCAAAAGACCGGATGAAAAATCTTTATCAATGACCGCGTCAACGCCTCGCAAGCTGCCGTCTTCACATACGACTGTGGCAATCCCTCCCCCGCCGGCGGCTATGACACAAAAATGAGCGGATACCAGCGCTTTGATGGCATCCAACTCCACAATCCTTTTCGGCCGAGGCGACGCTACAACCCGGCGATAGCCGCTTTCAGCGTCCCCGCTGAATTTCCAGTCCTTGTTTTTGCGGCTCAAGGCGGCCGCTTTTTCCCGGGAATAAATTGACCCAATCGGTTTTGAGGGGCTCAAAAAAGATGGATCATCGGGGTCAACTTCCACCTGGGTCACGAGGGAAACGGCGGATTGGACAATTCCCCTTTCCCTGAACGCATTGACCAGTGATTCCTGGATTTGGTATCCTAGGGCGCCTTGGGTATCGGCCACACAATTTTTAAGCGGTACAAAATGGAGTTCCTTACTCTCAAAGGCGATTTCAGACCGCCGCAAAATAAAACCGACCTGAGGTCCGTTGCCGTGGGTTATGACAACCTGCCAGCCTTGCATGATAAAATCGGCGATATGGCTGGCAATATTGCAGATCGCGGCCAATTGATCTTCCACTTTTTGATGGTTTTTATCAATGATGAGCGAGTTGCCCCCAATAGCGATAAGCGCGAGTTTTCCCATAATCTATTTTCCTCGGCATTCCTAGCGGGCATACTTTTCGACGTAGACCGACGGAATCACCGCGTACATGGCGGCCGCTTTTACCAGTTCCTTTTTCCAGGTGTGTTCGTTGGGCGCATGGGCCTGATCTTCATGGCCCGGCCCGAATCCGACGCAGGCAATCCCATGTCGCCCCATAATGGATACGCCGTTGGTGGAAAAGGTCCATCTGTCCACGACCGGTTTTTCATCAAACAGTGAACGATAGGATTCCACCAGAGATTGGCAAGCCGGATGGTTTTCCTCCAGAACCCATGAGGGGAAATAACATGCGGTGGGGTAAACCAAGCCGGTATAAGCCGGGCGATTGTATTCGTACATGGACACTTCGGCACCGAATTTTTGAACGGACGGGAGTTGGCGGATTTCCTCTAGGGCCAGTTGCCAGGTTTCACCGGTGGTCAGGCGCCGGTCCACCGATATGGTGCAACTGTCAGCCACGGCGCAGCGCGAAGGTGAGGTGAAAAAAATCTCGGATACCGTCAAGGATCCTTTTCCTAGGAAAGGGTCGTCCTTCAAACGGCCGTGTAATAGCTGGAGATCGGTCAGAATCGGCGCCATTTTAAAGATGGCGTTGTCCCCTCTTTCCGGTGCGGACCCGTGTGAACTCACTCCGGTCACTGAGACCTTGATTTCCATACGGCCCCTCTGGCCCCTGTAAACCCTGCAGGAGGTGGGTTCGGTGGAGACCACGAACTCGGGTTTTATGTTGCTTTCTTCAATGATGTATTGCCAGCATAATCCGTCACAGTCTTCTTCCTGCACGGTACCGGTCATCAGCAGGGTGTAATCGCCTGCCAGATCAAGATCCTTGATAATTTTCCCGGCGTAGACCATGGCGGCCATCCCGCCTTCTTGATCACTGGTTCCGCGACCCACGATGATTTCGTCGTCTTCGTACCCTTTGTAGGGATCGTATTCCCAGTTGTCGGCATTGCCGACGCCAACCGTATCGATGTGCGCGTCCATGGCGATCAGATGGCTTCCGCTGCCGATGAATCCCAGAACATTTCCCATGGGGTCGATTTCGACGCGGTCAAACCCAACCGCTTGCATCTCCTTTTTGATGCGTAGAACGACTTTTTCCTCTTTGGCGCTTTCGCTGGGAAGCGCCACCATATCCCTCAAAAATTTTGAAATGGCCGGTTTGTACGCTTCCGCCTTTTCGACCACTTTTGAAAAATCGATATCCATTTCCACCCTCTTTTCCTCGAGCCCTTTCCCCGCTAGTTTGAGCCTGAATTAATCCGCTGCCTGTCCAGGCTTGAAATCCAGTTTGTTCGGATACCGGCCACGGTCCGGTCAACATTCTTCAATTCGAGCGCGGCTAATATTTTATTGTGCTCATCCACCGAATCGGAGGCACAGACGCATCCCTCGAAATAGATAACCTCCAGCCGGCGATGCTTGACTTTTAAATCCTGGATAATATCGATTAAATAATGATTCCCGGATTTTTTGATGTACATTTCGTGAAACCGGGCGTCCGCCTGGGATGCTTTCACCGCGTCGCAGGCCTTGATCGCCTTTGCCAGATCGGCGTTGGCCTGGTGCATCCTTTTAAGGTCCTGGTCGGTTATATGGGGCATGGCCATGGAAACGGCCAACGCTTCCATGGTCCAGATGATGGGGTAAATCAGTTCAGCTTCATCGATACTGATTTTCGCGACCCGGATCCAGCGATTGGCCGACGCTTCAATCAGGGCTTTGTCCTCCAGACGTTTGAGGGCTTCGCGAACAGGTGTGCGGCTGACACCCAGGTTTTCGGCCAGATCCTTGTCCGACAGCTTTTCCCCCGGCCGCAAAATCCCTTCCATGATCCATTGCAGCAAGGTGCTATAAACTTCATCCCGCATGAATGACCGGCTTAACTGTTTGGTTTTTAATGGTATCGGCATGCCACCTGATCCTTCTGTAATTCTGAATCCAATATATTACATACAAAATGACCCTGTCAAGGTTTATGGCCGCCTTCCGGCAAAATTTAAATGTTTCTGTTTCAAGTCCGGCATCCAGGCATCAGATGCCCAAAATCCCAGCATTTCAGCCGCTTTGGAGAAAAATGCCTTCTTGACAATACAGCCGATATCCGGTATCTAAATCCAAGTCGTCGGTTGTCACAGTGTGGTTGCTGCTTGATATCCGGCTTACTGCTTATTGGGATGCTTCCTGCTACGCCACACAACTTTAACTTTCCCCTTATTCCAAGCTCAAAAAGGAAATTCTCATCACTTATTCGAAGGAGTAAACAGGTGCGAACCATCAGGAATCATATCGATATGCGGGCCACAGAAGAACCGGATAAGGTTTATCTGTTCGCCCCCGAGCCAAATCTTTCCTTGACCTTCGCTCATCTCCGGCGCGATTCGGTGGCTTTCGGTAAATACTTGTATAAAAAAGGGCTTCAAAAGGGCGATAAGATCTCCTTTATGCTGGGCAACGGGTACCAGACGACCAAAATCTTTTTGGGGACGATGTACGCCGGCCTGGTGATTGCACCCCTGAACCTGATGATCCAGCCCTCGCAACTCGAATATGTACTCGATCACTCCGATACCCATCTGGTATTTTTCACTGCCGACCAAAAAGAACGTCTCCAAAATGCGACTCGCAACGTAAACCGCGCCATTGAACTGATCGAGATCGACAATGACGCGCAGCACCTGTTTGCGGCCGGCACAGATCCGGACGAAGTTTTTTTGCCACCGATCGATGAAGCCGATGACGCCCTGTTGTTGTATACTTCCGGCACCACCGGCGTCCCCAAAGGCGTGGTCCTTTCGCACAAAAATATGGTTGCCGGTGGCCAATATACCGCCCTGGCCCATGAACTGACGCCCGCCGACCGGGCCCTGTGCTCATTGCCGCTATACCATATCAACGGCGAGATCGTAACCGCAGTCACACCGCTGGTCAGCGGCGGCAGTGTGGTGATGCCGCATAAATTCAGCGTCTCCAATTTTTGGGAGCTTATCTCCGAATACCGCTGCACATGGTTCAGTGTGGTTCCCACGATTATCTCATATTTGGCCAGCGCAACCAGCGTCCAGGGCAAAGGCCTCCATCTGGAGCAGGTGCGATTCGGGCGATCGGCATCTTCGGCCCTGCCCTCTTCATTGCACAAAACCTTCGAAAAAAAATTTAAGCTCCCTATCATCGAAACCATGGGCCTGACCGAAACCGCGGCTCCCGTTTTTTCGAATCCCGTGGATCCTTCCAAACGCAAGTACGGCTCGCCCGGCCAGGCGGTGGGGAACATCGCCAGGATTATCGACCCCGCGGGTAACGAAGTCCCGCACGGAACTCAGGGAGAAATCATGATCAAGGGCGACAACGTAATGAAGTGCTATTACAAGGATCCCGATAAAACCGCCGAAGCCCTGGAACCCGACGGATGGCTGCATACCGGGGATTTGGGGTATTTGGATGCAGATGGGTTTGTCTTTGTCACCGGTCGTATCAAGGAACTCATCATCAAGGGCGGTGAAAACATCGCCCCGCGTGAAATCGATGAAGCCTTATACAAGCACCCGGCGGTACAGGATGCAGCTGCCGTGGGCGTACCCGATGCGCATTACGGCGAAGACATCCTGTGTTGCTGCGTCTTAAAACCGGGCTGTGCGTGCAGCGAGGAAGAATTGCTTGAATTTTGCCGCCAAGAGCTGGGTGACTTTAAAACGCCGAAGGTGATTCGGATAATGACGGAACTCCCCAAAGGGCCCTCTGGAAAGATTCAACGCCTCAAGCTGCCCGAAATGGTGCGGCAGCTAGACGATAAAAAGGATCGCCTCTAAGAACACGGCCTCGCGGAAAGGACAGCGTCTGCCCGCACGTTATCAGCAGTTTGATCAGGAACTGGGACTATTTTCGGTGGTGTTTTTCGCGTACGCTCAACAAGGGGACTGGACAGTGACGAAACATCTTTTCCGCCGTTGAACCAAAAAGTACATTGGCAACATTGCTGCGGCCCTTGGTGCCCATGACGACCAAATCCACATTCTCATTTTTTACTGTTTTTATCAATTCAACGAATGGGATACCCCTGCGGAGCACTTTTTTGATAGGGTGCTGAGCAGAAGATGTTTCATCAATCAACTTCTGCATTCGCCGGTAGCGTTCTTCCTCTCGCTGTTCTATAAAGTCGCCCATAGAGACCTGCTCAATACTTTGGGAGATTTTTTGTATGGCCTTAATATCGCGTTGATTGATGACGTTGACAACAATTAGTTCGCCTTTCAGCTTGTCGGCCACATCAACAGCAAATTTCATAGTCCTTGCTGAGTATTTAGAAAGGTCTATAGCTACCAGGATTTTCCTTATTTTTGACATTTTTTTCTCCTTCTTTGTGCCAGATCATTCTCGTCAAGTTAATCCTCACGTTGAAAAAGTCAAGGACAATCGATTGTAGCGGACAGAGGAAGACCAGGTTAAATTGTGGTCGGTTTTCAATCACGTTCGACATGTAGCGCCATTATATGGCGCATAGACTTTGCTCAGGCATAGGTGTTGCCACCAAACCCGAAAAGGTGGGCGACCCATGCCGGAATCCGTATACCGCCAGCACAATCCCTAAAACTGTTTCGGCGCTATGCGGATCATTTCATTAAGGACCCTGATGTGATATAATTCCACAGTTTCAAACCGAAAGGTGAAGAGAAAGGTGAAAAAAACAATTTCGTCCCGCATTCTGACACAGGAATTAGTTGGGAACGCTTTTTTTCATGTCTTCTGTGACTGAGTACAGCTTGTAAAGCGTGTTGGTAATGACCAGCTGCCTGAAAAATATAGGGGATATAACTGGCCAAGTTGACTTATTTGCTCACTCTTTTTAAAAAATTAGGGCCGGATGCAGTACATCCGGCCCAACTTAACAGTAGAGCCATAGTAAAGATTTATGATGATTGAATTAACGGTTTAGGCAAACCACCAGCGTTCACATATTCTCAAGCCGTCCAGTTCCTGGTTTCCGGCAGGCTTATCGAATTTCACTTTGGTACTGGCAGCATCAACCATGTTGGCGATCATCGGTATAACAACACCGCCCTCATCCCTCACGATTTGCTGCATTTCCGCATACATTTCTCTTCTTTTCTTTTGATCGAGTTCGCCGCGGGCTTCGACCAGCAGTTTGTTGAACCGCTCGTGCTTCCAGTGCATGTCATTGGCGGAAGCCTCAGCTGCATAGGCCATGGTGAACATCCAGTCGGCGGTGACCCTGGCAAACCAGAAACAAGCACTCCAAGGTTTTTTGTTCCAGACGTTATCCCAATAACCATCCACCGGCTCTTTCACAACTTCTACATTAATGCCGGCCTTTTTGGCGTGGTCTTGCCATAGTACAGATGCGTCCACCGCACCGGCAAAAGCGGCATCCGAGGTGTGCAGCTTGAAGGTGTGCCCCTCGAGACCGGCCTTTTTGAGATGAAACCGGGCTTTATCCGGGTCATAATTTCGTTGCGGTAAATCTGTCGCACTGAATTTCACAAAGGATGCTATGGGATGATCATTACCTAAAACTCCATAACCGCGTAAAACGGTTTTTAATAGCGCTTTGCGGTCTACCGAATATTTCAACGCCAGTCTGACGTCAATATTATCGTAGGGTGGTGTGTCGACAAGCATTGGAAAAGTGTACAGAAGACCGCCTGGCACATTTATTAGCTGCAAATTGGGAGTTCGTCCTAAGAGATGGGCGGTTTTGCGGTCCGGCCGGTTGATCACGTCAACCTGCCCGGTTTTTAGCGCCACAGTCCGGGCATTAACGTCGGGCATAATGATGACTTCGATTTCGTCAAAATGCGCCCGATTCTCTTTGTAATAGTTGGGAAAGCGCTTGGCTAAGGTGCGCACCCCCGGCTCATATTTTACAATTTGATACCCGCCGGTGCCCATAACTTTTTCAAAATCAGTCGTTCCGGCAGGAACGATGGGCATGCGTGTTTCAGCTAAAATATAGGGAAAGTCAGCATTGGGTCCTTCCAGTTCGAAAATGACCCGATTTGGACCGTCTTTCTTAAATTTTTTGATCGGTTTCACCAGGGTCCTAATCTGAGAGGCCAGCTTCACATCTTGATGGCGTTGGATTGAAAAGATAACATCGTCGGCGTCCACGGTTTTGCCATTATGGAACTCGGCCCCTTTGCGTAGGTTGAACACCCAGGACTTGGCGTCCGGCTTTGCCTCAAAGCTCTCGGCCAGATCGGGAACGGCGTTGCCCTGGTTGTCAATTTCGACCAGGGGATTGCGCAAAAATCCCATCGATGTCATTTGCTGATAAATATCATTGAACTTGGCTGGATCCATTGTGTCCGAAGTGGACCCCCCTTGCATACCTATTCTGAGTCGACCTCCCTTTTTGGGTGTCGCAGCATTGGCTTTAGATCCTAAAACCACTGGAGACATGGCAGCTGCAACTCCCAATGCTGATGTTTTTACCAAAAACTCCCGGCGGGTGATATTCCCTTCTCTGAACATTCTTTCGAGCTTTTCCAATGTTGTCATGATCTTTCTCCTTTCCCCGGCCAAGCAACCCTGTTCGGTGTTGTGACCGCGTGTTAAATGTTTACTCTATCGTTTCTTGTTCATTTCTTCCATTTTTGCATCAGATTCTTCCACAATAGAGCGTAAGGCAGCTTTTGTGTCGTCACTTAATGGTACGGGTTTATGATTCGCAAGAATCTCAGCGGCTCTTTCTGCCGCCCGTTCTGCAAGCCCTTTCCCCCCGAATGACAGCCACCGTTCTCGGTTCCCCCGTTCTATAATATTCGGTGCTGATGGAAGGGTTCGCATATATTTCATTGTGTGCTCCTGCATGAGAAAATCACCACCGGGTCCTACCGAATTGATGATATCCACCGCGAGATTTTCATCGTCTATGTGCATCCCTTGCATCACTTTGCGGATCATTTTAAATATGTCATTGTCGATGACCAACTGGGCATAGCTGAAAATCAGACCCGAATCGAGCATGCCGGCACCGTAAATCAAGTTCGCCCCCGCCATGGATGCACAGATACCGGTCAATGTCTTTTCATGACCCGCCTGTGCATCGGGCAATTTGCTGTCAGCCTACCCACCGGCGGCAAAACTTGGCAGCATATACTTCTGGGCCAGCCGGGGTGCGCCTGCGTTGAGCATGCCGCACTCCGGAGAACCCACTGGTGTGGTTGCCAACTTCAGATCAAAACTGAGTGAAGAACACCCATAAATCACAGGTGCGCCCTTACAGGTCAGTTGATGTAATACAATAGCCCCGAGAATCTCGCAGTTGTGTACCACCAGGGAACCCGGAAGTGTAATGGGGCCTGAAGCACCGCCCATCACCATGGAAATCAGATTACATGGCACCCCTGCCCGGGCGCACGTCATTATTCCGGTACAACAGTTTTCATCAAGTGTGAGGGGACTGGTGGGGGAACAGTTGATCGTACATATGGGACGTTCTCTGAGATTTTCTTCCCCTCCCACAATGCGTTGCGCCATTTTAATGATCTTGCCGGCACGCCAGCCATTGCCCGGGCCATAGACCGTGTGTTTGGCAGTATTTGCAAAAACCACTTCCGCCTCGTGAATGGGCGCCACATTATCCGGAGCATCCCCGGCGGTCAGTGAGCGCTCACACACATCCACCTCTTCCATCGCATCGGTGAGCAGGGCTGCCTTACCGACATCCTCGTTGATCGAAGCCCTCACGGTACCATCCAACTCCATGATGGAAACACCTTGGCCGAAGGTGCAGAAATTGACCTGTTTTTCTTCCAGGACCACATCATGCTTGGAGTCGCGTCCATAAAGAACGATTTTATGCGGTGCCGAACGAATACAATCCTCCACAAGATAAGATGGGAATTTCACAATTTTCTTTTCACGGTCAACCTTTGCGCCTCCCCCTTCAAGAATGTCCAGGGCTTCATCCGTTCCCACATAAAGCCCCGTCTTTTCCATCACTTCGAGAGTCGCAAGGTGAATTTTGTTAATCTCGTCTTCGGTAAAGACATCGAAAGCGAAGCCACCCGAAATGGCAATATCCGAGCATAAATTTATTTTCTCCATTGATTTCACCTCCAACAGCTAATTAAAAACCTCCGCTGCCACCTGTTTGATAACCGCAGCAATGGTTTTGCAGTCTTCCATCGAGAAGGTAAGCGGAATCCTGAAATCACACATGAAATCAAGCGCTTTACGTGTGCGGGGCAATGGCTGGCGGTTATTGATGTATTGCCAGTTTTCCCAGGAGCTGGTAAAGTCGGCTGGTTCTCTGGCACCGAACCACTTGATCTCGACCCCTCTCTCGGCGCAGGTTTCTATAAAGGCTTCAACGGCTGGAAGGTCAATACCGGTGAGGCTAAACTGCAGCGAAGAGCCCACGTACCCCTCTTTGGCTTGCCGCCTTGGGATACGAATATGGTCAATTCCGGTCAGTTCCGCTTCAATTAAATCATAGCGCTGGTTCCAACGCCGGCATTGGCGGTCGAGATCCGCCAGCTGTGGCCGGATCAGGGCAGCCGCGAGATTGGACATGCGCAGGCTGAAATTGGGGATCTGTTTTTTATAGCGTTCGAAGGCTTCGAGGGGCGGCCTTGAGATGTGGCGTTCGTAGAGCATGTATGAGCCGGAATAGAGAATCGCCTTTGCGATCACATCTTCATCTTCGGTTACGAGCAACCCACCCTCACCGGAGTTCAGATGCTTGTAGGTCTGGCTGGAGTAGCAACCCGCTCTGCCGAACGTGCCCGTATGTTTGTCACCCCAACGACAGCCCACGGTATGCGCGCAGTCTTCAATCAGCGCAATGTCCAAACGCCTGCAGATATCGGTCACGCGATGCATGTCAACGATATGCCCACGCATGTGGGACAGGAGAAAATATTTGGCACCCGATTGGGTTGCCTTGTTTTCCAAATCTTCCAGATCCGTCAGATAATCTTCTGTGATCTCCACGAACACAAGTAAAGCGCCGACATTTTCAACGGCGCCGGGTACAGGTGCCAGGGTAAAGGCGTTGCAAAGCACTTTATCTCCTGGAATCACGCCCACACTCTTTAAGGCCACGTAAATGGAGCTTCCGCAGGAGGAGAGGCCCAGGCAGTATCGTGCCCCCACATATTCGGCATATTCCTTTTCTAGAAGCGACACCTCCGATACTTCTCCGGCTGAGGTGTTGTAGCGATGCAAACGCCCGGATTTCATCAATTCCAGTGCCCGCCTGATACCGGCTTCCGGTATTGGCTCCTGCCGTGTGAACTCCTTGGTGAATTTTATCGTTTCAACAGATTGCGGGTTCATTTCTCTCATAGCTCAACAGGTGAAGCGCTACACATAAGATTTCGGGTTGTAAACCTCGAAATCAAATTTCTCATCGGGAAAATATTTTCGCAATCGAACGTCCGCCGCACGGGCATGGCCTTCCATGCCTTCAATACGGGAAATGCGGGAAGCAACCGCCGCAATTTTGCGATTGGCCTCCTCATTCACCTTCTGATAGGTAACCGTTTTAATAAATTTACCGACGCTCAACCCGCCCGAATAGCGAGCCGCTTTCTTGGTAGGAAGGATATGATTGGTGCCCGTGGTCTTGTCGCCATAGGGCACGGTGCACCCTTCACCCAAAAACAGAGATCCGTAATTGGTCAATTTATTAAGCCACCAGTTCAAGTCGTCGGCCATAACCTGGACATGCTCTGCCGCGTAGTCGTCGTTTACCTGGACCATCTCTTCACGATCCGCGCAAAGTACCACTTCGCCATAATCTTGCCAGGCGGCCTCGGCCACTTCGGGATTCGGAAGATCGGCAATGACTTTCGGCATTAATGCAATCACTTTTTGGCCTAGTTCTTTTGAATCGGTAACCAGCCACACCGGTGAGTCATAACCATGCTCGGCTTGACTCATCAGATCGATCGCCACGATGTTGGGATCGGCGGTCTTATCGGCCAATATAAGTGATTCTGTGGGACCTGCAAATACATCGATGCCGATTTGTCCAAACAGAATCCGTTTGGCCTCGGCAACGAATCGATTGCCGGGTCCTACGATCACATCCGCTGGTTTGCCCGTAAAATGCCCGTAGGCCATTGCCGCAATGGCATGGGTGCCGCCCATCATCATGAACACATCCGGGTTGCACAACGAAATCGCATAGAGAATCGCGGGATTGATGGTTTTACCATCATGGGACGGTGAGACGGCCACTACAAAGGGTACACCGGCCGCCTTGGCGGTAGCAATGCTCATGATCGCAGAAGCGGCATGAGCAAAGCGACCCCCTGGAATGTAGCAACCAGCGCAAGTGCAGGGGATCAAGCGTTGCCCCAACGTAACACCTGGATACAACTCGGTTTCAAATTCCAGCAGGCTCTCCCTCTGTTTGACGGCAAAACCGTATACTTGCTCATAGGCAAACTTCAAATCTTCTTTTACCTGTTCAGGAATTGTTGCGCCTCGCTCTGCGATTTCTTCTTTAGCCAGGATCAATTTTTCCGACCAATCTTTAAATTTCTTACCGTAATGGCTTAGATACGCATCTTCTCCGTTTTTACGAACGTCTTCAAGAATGCGCTCGACAATTTCTTGAGTTTCACGCTCATCCGTCTCAGGTGTCTTGATCGCTTTTTTTAAGTATGTGCTCATTTTTGCCTTCTACCTTCCTTTCAAAATTAGTTTAAAGCGCTTTGATATAGGCTTCAATCTCACGATCGATCTCCGCTTGAAGGACCATTGCCTCACATTCTTCCAGGATCCGATCATATTTTTCGTGTGCGATTTGCAATACATCTCGTTCACCGGCTTTTTCCCAGTCCTCAAAGGTGTTCCAGTCTGAGATTTCCGGCATATATAGCGATCGACAGTTCTGAAACGTACTGGGATGCTTCAGATAGTCACCGCCGGGGCCCAACGCGATCATCATGTCGAGACAATTTTCGACTGCTACTTGATCGATTCCGGCCGAAAAAACACGCAGTCGGTCCAGCAGTTCATCATCTAATATCCATTTCTCATAGCTGGTCGTGCTGATGGAATCCATCACCCCAAGGCATTCGTTGAGCACATGCGCACCCGCCATGGTGTAGAGGGTCAGGTTTTGCATGGTTTCGGCACCGGCCTGAAAGTCAATCCGCTTTGCATCCGTGAGACCCGCCATGGTGCGTGACGGAAGTCCATAGAATTCGCGGGCCATCTGGATTCCGGCAATGTTGACCACTGCACTCTGGGGCGAACCGGTCACGGTATAGGAATTTTTCATGTTCACCATGAAGCTGCCCGCCGAGTAAACCAGGGGGGTGCCGGGATTGATCATCTGGGCACAGGTAAGAGCCGCCAGGTTCTCGGCATTGGACATCACAGCCAGGCCTTTGAAATCCATGGGGCCGGTCAACCCCGGTATGAGACCCGGCAAAATGAACAGGGCCTGTCTTTTTGCGGCGTAGGCTTGCATGGTCTCACAGGTCAATGCATCGAAGCAGAGGGGACTGGCGGGATTGACCCCGTAGGCGATAGACACGTGTTCATCGAGATAACCCTTTTGACCGAATGCGATTTCGATGATGCCGAAAACTTGTCGAGCCTCCTCGAGTGATGCTGCTTGACCGATCAACGGTTTGTTGCTGTGGCGCATCAGATGATGAATCAGTCTGGCCGGTTTGGACCGCGCGGGAAGATCGCTGGGTTCCACTGGAATGGAGCCGACCAGGTTGACATTGCGGCTGTTTTCACAAAGCTTGACGATATTGTCGAAATCGGAAAGCACTGCCCGCCGTCTGCGGCCTTCAAGGTCCTGGATGAAGAGTGTTCCGTTTCCTGGCGCCACAACCGTAGCTTCTTGATTTTCGCCGATTCTGACGTCAGCAACACCGTTTCGTCCGCTCATGGTGAAACTTTTAGGTGTAACCGCCAGTGCTTCGGATACGAGCGCCTCTGAAAGATAGACGCGTTTGCCCTCGACCTTTTGCCCTTTCTGGGTAAAGCGACGGATGATCGTTTCATTGTCGAAGATCACACCGGCCTTGGTAAGTAGTTGTAAGCTCTGCTCATGGATGGATAGCAGCGTGTCTTTGTCGACGACTCTGAGTAAAAAGGGATCTGACACCATATTCTTTCCTCGTCATTGAGGATTCAGCACGACCGGAGTCGGTGAATTGTTCAGCCTTTCTTCAGTTACGGTTTGACAGGCAGGCTTCAAACATGGCTACAATGTTTTCCGGCTGAACCTGTTCCTGAATATTGTGTACCGTTGCCAATACGCGCTCGCGGTGGGTCATTGGCGCCATAATTTGATCCTCGATTTAGACTCTGGTCTTCACATGTAACTTCTTCGGCATCATTATTCGGCAGGCAAAACACAGTCAGGTTCCAATACCGGGGGCATGCTTTGGACCGTTTCCGGATACTTGAGCCCACTACCGGTGTTGAGCAGGACAACTTTTTCTTCGGCTTTTATCCATCCCTCGGCCTTCAGTTTGAGAGCGGCACTGAGATTGGCAGCCCCCTCGGGGCATACAAAGGTGCCCTCCCGTGAGGCCAGCATCTCTTCCGCGGCCAGGATCTGATCATCATCTACAGCCACGGCGCAGCCATCGGTTTTATAAATGGCATCCAGTACCAGGAAATCTCCCAGCGCTTTGGGAACGGTGATACCAAAAGCCAGCGTATGCGCATTTTCCCAGAAGACCGATTCTGTTCGCTTTTCCTCCCATGCCTTGACGATGGGCGCACAGCCGCTGGACTGCACCGACACCAGACGAGGCATCTTGTCACCGATCCAGCCCATCTCCTCCAACTCTCGCAAGGCCTTATAGATACCGATGATGCCGACACCCCCACCGGTTGGGTAGAGGATCACGTCTGGCACCTCCCAATCGAACTGCTCGGCCAGTTCCAGCCCCATGGTCTTTTTCCCCTCTATGCGGTAGGGTTCTTTGAGGGTTGATGCGTCATACCAACCGTAATCAGCCACGGCCTGTGCGACGATTTTTCCCGCATCGCTGATCAATCCTTTGACCAGGTAGAGCGCAGCTCCGCTGATGGCACACTCTCCCCTGGGAAGGGGGGGTGCATCTTCCGGCATAACGATGACGGATTTGATGTTTGCGGCAGCACAGTAAACCGCCCACGCGGCACCGGCATTTCCGTTGGTCGGCATGGCCAGTACTTTTACGCCCAGTTCTTTGGCACGCGAAACACCCACTGCCGCCCCGCGAGCCTTGAATGTACCGGTGGGAATAATTCCCTCGTCTTTTAGGTAAAGATTCTCGAGGCCGATCTCTTTTCCCAGCCGCTTTAGGTGCAAAAGGGGCGTCATTCCTTCTCCAAGGTTGATGATGTTCTTTGGATCTTTGACAGGCAAAAGCTCCAGGTAACGCCACAGGTTCGGTTGCCGCCTCTTTAATATTTCCTTGTTAATAACAGTCGTTACCTTTTCCAAATTGTACTCAACCAAAAGTGGCGCACCGCATTCACACAACTGGATAAGCACTTCACTCTCATACGTCTTATCGCATTTGGGGCACGACAGATGCGATACATACATGGGCCTATCCCCCTAACCCATAGAATCTGCAACTAAAGCAACTGCTTCTATCTCGAAATTGGCACCTTTGGGAAGTCGGGCCACCTCCACGCAAGCGCGAGCCGGGAAATTATGCTTGAAAAACTCGCCGTACACCTCGTTGATCAGGGAAAAATCGTTCATGTTTTTAATGAACAAAGTGGTCTTTATCACTTTTTCAAGATTGCTGTCGGCGGCTTCCAGTATGTTTTTCAGATTGTTCATGGCCTGGCGGGTCTCAGTCTTGATGTCGTCTGTGACCAGATTCCCGGTGGCCGGATCAAGGGCCAGCTGACCTGAGACAAATACCATGGTATCGGTCTTTACAGCTTGGGAATAGGGTCCGATTGCACCGGGCGCTTTTCCCGTTTCTACGATCGTGCGTGTTGTTTCCATAATTTTGAATATTTCCTCCTTCGTCCCGGCGGTTAAGATCTCAAGGTTATATAAAGATTTCTGTGGTCACCTGTGGTTTAGCTCTGGCAATGGAATTACCTTTACAGATGGCATTATCTCTTTATTAAAGTTTTTATGGTTTGAAATCATCTCATTTGCAAACCTTAAGACGTGCTATCGTTACTATTATAGTAACAAATATACGAATATTATATCGATAACATCGTAGCTTTTGGTTTGTCAAGACCTTTTAAAATTTTTTAATCGAGCTTAGATTATGGCAGGCGGTAATTGAATCGCGATGGAGAGTTCAAATTTAAATATCAGCAGATGTGACAGCTTCTGATATTTCACTGGCTAATTTTGTAAGAATTCTTGGAAAGCTTTGTTTAATAGAATCCAACGAATATTCAGAGGTTGGGAAATCAAGACTGACGGCACCAACGATGGTTTTTTCACGAAAGTTCATCAGGGGTGCTCCAATGCAAATAAGCCCCTCTATATACTCTTCATTATTAATTGAGTATCCACGATTACGCGTTAATTCAATATCTTTTAGTATTTCTTCCTTATCAACCAAGGTATTGGGTGTATGTTTTTTTATCTCGATCTCCTCTAGAATATTAGATAATTCAGATGGGTCAAGCTTGGCCAAAATAGCCTTACCCATGGCACGAGCATAGAGCTCATCCATTATCACTGGAAGACGAAAGTAAATAAGATTTGGCATTTCTCGCCGATAGAGCGATATTAAAGTGTGTCCATGCAATAATGCGGAGTCGATGGATATCTTTTGATCGAAGAAAGTTTTATCAATAATTGGTTTAACACTCTGAAATATATCGAATCCATGAAAAAAATGATGTCCAAGCACAAAGGCTCTCGGACCTAATCTAAGAGATTTGTTGTTTATGCTTTTTCTTAAGTACCCCAACTGTACCAGTGTATTCACCAAACGGTATGTTGATGTTTTATTAATTCCTGTCAGTCGAGATATCTCTGATAAGCCTCGGTTCTGATGATCACGGTCGAAAAGATCTAATATTATCAGCCCCTTTTCAAGAGTTTTTGAATAATATTGTTCATTTTTGACAGTCATTAGGATTTAACCTTCAATATTTGTAATAATTTTTTAATATGATAGCAGTTGCACTTTATTCGTAATACTATTTTTTGAAGTGATACGCTAAGGGTTACGCTTGCCAAACTCTACATATATCATTTAGCCCAAAATACCGAAATACGCAAATTATTAACACAGGCCAGTTGAACGATAAGGTGCCCACAGGTTTCGATGCGGACCGAATCGCTAAGAGCCTGAAATGACTGGGGCCGATCCGCAAAACCGCCCAATTTCGGCCTGTTTCGTGCTTACGAATTGGCAAACGGGAGTACCACCCGGCTGAATAAGAGCGCAGAAGACCTTTGAGTGAAAGTTTTATGGCGTGAGAGCCTTTTCCGTTCGCAGCGTCAAACGAATGCGACCGCAGCTAAGGCCAGATGTGCCGGGGCTCGATCAACCCTTGCCCTTCCAAGGAATCAGTTTGGCTTCCAGCGATCGCATCGCTATTTCGATGGCAAATCCGATGATTCCGATGATGATGATGCCCAGCACCACGAGATCAGACGACAAAAAATTCGCCGCCACCATGATCATGAAGCCAATGCCCACATTCGCTGCCACGAGTTCGGCTGCGATCACCGTTGCCCAGCAAACACCCATGGCGGTGCGCACGCCGGTAAAGATCTCCGGCAGCGCGTTCGGTAGGATCACATGGCGCAGAATCTGCCATTTCGAGGCGCCGAGGGAATACGCCGCGTGAACCTTCGAGATCTTCACGCTTGAGACGCCCGACCGTGCCGCAATGGTCATGATAAAGACGGCCGTCAAAAAGAGCAGAATGATTTTTGCTTTCTCCCCGATCCCAAACCATAAGACAACCAGTGGAATCAGGGCCAGCGGCGGAATAGGACGCATGAACTCGACGATCGGATCAAATACCCCGCGCAACACCGTCGACAGCCCCATCGCAAACCCGAGGGGAATACCAACCAGGCATCCGAAAAATACGCCGGTTACAACGCGGAACACACTGTACCCGATGTGTTGCCACAGCGTGAAATACCGGTACCCTTCGGTCGCGGTCGTGGCAAATTGTCCTGCGACGGCTGTCGGAGAAGGCCAAAAGATCGGATCTGTCCATTCATATATACCGGACAAGATCCAAATTACGGCCAGGACGAATAGTGTCAGGATGCTCCAGAAGCGCCCGCCGGTCACCATCGAGGCGTCGCCGAAGCGAACCGTCTTCTGTTTCTGAAAGCTGCTTTCCGCCAGGCCCAGCCATATCGCGAAGCCGGATGGAGTTTTGTTATTTTTCGACATGTCATGTCTCCTAAAGGGTTCTATTCCTGACGCCCCATGATCTCCTCTTCCATCTCCCAGATCATGGAAAGAATCTCTTCGCGTTTTTTGATGAACTCAGCTGATGCCTTGATCTCTCGTGGGTCCTCGCCCAGGCCCCGTTCTGCAAAGGGCAGGCGATATTCCTTTACAATACGTCCCGGGCGTGGCGCCATGACAAATAAACGCTCGCCCAAAAACAGCGCTTCCTCCACAGCGTGTGTGATCAGCAGAATGGTCTTACCGGTTTCCTTCCAGAGCTTGAGGATCAGCCCCTGCATCTTTTCGCGAGTCAGCGCGTCAAGAGCCCCGAGGGGCTCATCCATCAGGATCAATTCCGGATCATTGGCGAGGCAGCGGGCCAGGGCGACGCGCTGCTGCATGCCGCCGGAAAGTTCGTAAACCGCTTTGTTGCCAAACCCATGCAGACCAACCGTCTCCAGAAGTTTGGAAACGACTGCTGCCGTCTCCGCTTTCGGTGCACCTCGCATGTCCGGGCCGAAGGAAATATTCTTTTCGACCGACAGCCACTCGAACAGGGCGCCATCCTGGAACACCATGAGGCGCTCTGCGCCCGGTTCCTTGATCGGCATGTTGTTGAGCGATAAATGCCCATCCGTAGGCGCCAGAAATCCGGCGATGAGGTTCAGCAATGTTGTCTTCCCGCAGCCTGATGGGCCCAGCACCGTAAGGATTTCACCGGGCGCGAGGGTAAATGATACATCTTTGAGCGCCTGCACACCACCGCCTCCCGGTAGTGCATAGCGCATGGAAAGGCCCTTGACAGCAAGACCGGACATTGTATCCTCCTATGAAATAACAGAGCAGGCGCGGCGAGAACGCCGCGCCTGTAATTGCGTTACTTTACTTTTTTCAAGAAGCTGTCGTCGATATAGGGGCTGTAGTCGTCAAGCGCTTTGGGAATCACCTTTTGCTTGACAAAGAAATCCGCGGCTCCCTTGCAGAACGCCTGCACCGTTCCGCCAAACCAGGCTTCGGACAACTGCTCCTCTTTCGAGGGAAAGCTGAATTTCGCCAAGAAAGCGTTTGAGTCCGCCAGCTTCATACCGGCTGCTTTGGCGATAATCGGTTGTGCATGCGCCGGATCTTTGGCGTAGGCGCGGTTAGCATCCTCGGTCACTTGCATGAACTTCGTCACGAGATCCGGATGATTCTCCACGAACTCCTTGGTCGCAGAGATCACATCAAACGTCAGGAGGCCGAACTCCTCCTGCTCCTTCCCCGACATCAGCACGTAGCCAACCTCTTTCATGCGTGTCAGCGGTCCTCCAAAAGCGCAAGCCATGTCGACCCTGTGCTTCGACAGGGCGGCTGCGCCCGGGGCACCATCCATCTTCACGATGTTCACCTTGCTGACGTCAACGCCCAAATAGTCAAGGGTGCGCAACAGCTTGTAGTGCGTGACATTACCGATGGGCGTCGCAATGGTTTTACCAACGAGTGTATGGTGCGCGTTGTACTTGGAAACGCCGGCATCCCGGTGGACGACACAGTTGTCATTCTCGGAATAGGACACCGCTACGCCAATGAGTTGGAGCGGCACCCCTGCGCTGACCGCGACCACATACGGTATCAGGCCCTGCGAGTAGGCAATCTGTACATCGCCGGATTTCATTGCGCGTGTCATTTCGTTACCGTTGGGAAAAGCAACCCATTTAACCTTTACGCCCATCGCCTTTTCGTACAACTTCTCTACCTGTGCGACCTGATTCGCAGTGGGCCATTCCAGAAAATAGGCCACCGTGATTTCTTTTGGCTTATCCGCCGCCAGGGTTGTGCCTGCGCACATAGCCACCAACGTCATTGCAATTGCCAGAGTAATAATTTTCTTCATGTTATTCTCCTTTCTTTTGGTTGTTGGAAGTTAACAACTCCACCTTTGCCTTTAACAAAACTTGAAAATTCTCCATACATCCTCATTCATTACCTCGCGGCAAGTTTTTTGCGAATCTTTTCACTGGCATTCGAATAGAACTTCCGGATGAATTTTTCGTGAAACACAAAGGACCAGTGCCTTTTCTGCCAGAGGCTTGCGGCGGCTTCAGGCTCATCCCTTTTGATGAATTCAATGAATTGATCATGCTCGTCACAATTGATAAGCTCCCATTCTTTAATATAAGCCCGTCTCGGAAAATCGTAGAGGCGCTGCTTAATCGGCATGATAATCTGTTGTATCTTCTCGTTTTCAGACAGATTAAGAAAAACATTGTGAAAATCGATGTTCAATTCGTAGTATCTGACGAAGTCTTCCTGGTGAATGGCCGATCTCATCTCGGCATTGAGACGTTCCATCTCCTTGACATGAGAAGCGTTAAATTTATCGAAAACCGCAATAATGATCAAAGCCTCCAGCGCCCCGACAATTTCGAGTAAATTTCTAATGTCCTCAAGTTTAAGTTTGTTCACCAAGACACTGCGTCGTGGTAGGATGGTGACGAACCCTTCGCACTCTAAGCGGATGATTGCATCTCTCAATGGAGTCGTGCTGACCCCCAGCTCGCGGCTGATCTCCTTGAGGTTAATACATGATCCCGGAAGGCGTTTACCACTGGCAATCTCCTCCCGGATGTACTGATAAACCTGCTCCCGTAAAGAAGTTATATTCAGAATATCATTTGATTTTGTCATATCTTTGGGAGACATACATGTTCTCCTTACAATGCGAATGAATGTTCCCCATGCTCATTGAAGAAGAGATATTTACTCTGTATAAGTGTCACCGACTTCCAGCGCCTGGTCCATTATGGCTACGCCTTCGTCTATCTCATCTTTAGTGATGATCAGCGGCGGCGCCATGGCAATAACGTTGCCTGGGTTGGCCGCCATAGCCATCATTCCCAACTCACCCAGCTTCTTGGCCACCTCGAGTTTGGGGTTCATGCCGGGACGAATCTTGGCTGCAACCGGCATGATGGGTTCACGGGTTGCCCTGTTCTTGACCAGCTCGAGTCCGACAAAAAGTCCGATTCCGCGCACATCGCCGACGCAAGGATGTTTATCTTTGAGTTCCGAGGCCTTTTCCAGCAGATATTTACCCATTTTCTCTGAATTCTCGATGAGATTGTCTTCCTGGTAGATGGGGATGACAGCCAACGCCGCTGAACAACCCAGGGCATGTCCGGCATAGGTGGCGCCATGACTGAAAAACTGCTCCTTAAAGCGATCGCCGATGTGTTTGCGCACCACCGTAGCGCCAAGAGGTATATATGCTCCGGAAAGTCCCTTGGCCATTGTCAAAATATCCGGCACAACGTCCCAGTGATCCATGGCAAACCATTTGCCCGTGCGGCCGAACCCGCTCATGACCTCATCGGCAATTAAAAGGATCCCCCATTTGTCACAAATTTCTCTGAGCTGCGGAAAATACTCCGGCGGCGGTACAATGATGCCGTTGGCGCCCGTCACCGGTTCACAAATGATGCCCGCTACTTTATCGCCCCCACCCTCCAGTTCAATCACCTCATCGATGTACTTCGCGCACTGCAAATCACATTCGGGATACTTTTGTCCGAACATGCACCGGTAACAGTACGGCTGTGCAACGCTGATCAACTCGGTTCCGCCCAAAACCTGAGCCCAATTGCGAGGATCCCCGGCGGAAAGAGACATGGAGGTGGCCGTACCTCCGTGATAGGTGCGGTAACGTGCCAGCATCTTGCGTCGGCCGCTATATTGATGGCAAATTTTAACCGCCGCTTCATTGGCCTCGGTTCCGCCTAACGAAATAAACGACCGCGAAAGATCCCCGGGCGTAATTTCTGCCAGCATTTTTGTCAGTAATGCCCGCGGCTTTGTGGAAAAGCTCGGCGCAAACGAACAAAGGGTCTTGGCCTGGGTAGCAATTGCTTCCACCACACGCGCATCCTGATGCCCGATGTTGTGGCTTACAAAACACGAACTGAAATCCAACCGCTCTCTGCCATCTTCAGTGGTAAACCGAACGCTTTTGGCCGAAACCACCCGTGGCGGGGATTGGGCCGGCTGGTAAGACCAGGATTGGAAATTATGCTCCACCTCATAGGAATCCAAATCTTCTTTGCCGGATGGAATACTTCTCAGGTCGATCATGTGTTCCTCCTAACAAATCGCGTAAATTCTTTACTTTCCATATTTTCCCCAAAGTCCGCCAAAGAGATCCTCATCGGTGACCTGAGCTGGTTCGATGGGCTCTGATAGCCAGGTGACATTAATGAAATGCTTCCAATGAATGTTTTCATTGGTGATATTTCCGCCCCAGGTTCCGCAGCCCAGGGATACCGTCGACGGCATACCGTTCCATAGATTGCCGCCTGCCGACGGGGCATGGGCCTGGCGCACCAGCACCCGGCTTACTTTTAATTCTGCGGCAACCTTGTGGATATACTCTTGATTAAAGGAATAAAGGCCGCAGGAGTGTCCCAGCCCCGCGTAGGCGTGCATTTTCTTTACCATTTCCAGCGCTTCATCAAACGCTTTATACTTCCACAAGGCCATCACCGGTGAAATCTTCTCACCGCTGAAGCGTCCCATACCGGGATTTTCACCCATGACCATCAGCATCCGGGTCGTATCCGGTACTTGAATACCGGCATCGTTGGCAATCTGTTTGGCTGAAACGGCAACAACCTTCAGGTTGAGGGCCAAATGCCCGATCTGTTTTGTTGGCGCCCACATCCACTTCTCAAGCTTTTCTTTTTCATCTTTACGGCACAGGTATCCCCCCTGCTTGACAAACTCATCCACCATTGGGTCGAACACACTTTCGTGAATCACAATGGAATTATCCGAGCTACATGATGTGGCGTTATCAAAGGTTTTACTGATGGTTATTTTCTCCGCCGCATCGGCAAGATCGGCGTCTTCTGCTACAATAATGACCGGATTGCCCGCCCCCACACCATAGGCCGGTGTTCCGCTTGAATAAGCGGCTTTGACCATCGGCGCTCCGCCTGTGGCCACAACCAAATCCACCTGCCGCATCAGTTCCTGGCTCATGTCGATACTGGGCTCCTTAATGTATTGGACCAGATCGACAGGAGCGCCCACTTTTTTTAGACCATCGCGCATATACTCGCAGGCAACCTTGCAAGGCACTTTAGCGCGCGGATGCGGCGCAAATATAACCGCATTGCGGCCCTTTAAAATACCCACCCCGTTGCTCCCGCAGGTGGCCGTGGGATTGGTGACCGGTGTCAACGCCCCAATGACGCCGACCGGTTTGGCATATTTGGTTATGCCCGTGGCCTCATTGCGCTCAATCATCCCAACCGTTTTCGCCGTTAAAATGTCACGGCAAACACCGCCCACCTTGACCTTGTGCTTTTTGATCTTGTCTTCATAAACGCCCATGCCGGTTTCTTCCACGGCAACTCTGGCACACTCAGCAATATTGTCGTCTTTATACACCTGCCACCCAACCGAAAGGCAAACCTCATCGATCTGCTCCTGGGTATAGTTTTCAACCTGTTTTTGGGCGGCACGGGCTTTGGCCATATACTCGCTAATCATTTTCTTTACGTCAGACATATCGTTCTCCTTCGTCATTCGTCAATTTTAGCCGGTCACCATATCGTATCCCATTTCAAAGGCCTTCTTATTTTCATCTTTGAATTTGGGTATAATGCCAAGCATGGTCTCGAGCATATTTTCTTTGTCCAAAACATCTTTTGCCGCCGCACTCAGAGCCCCCAGCATGATGATGTTGGCATAGATCGGCCGGCCCAGTTTTTCTACCGCTGTGTCCTTGGCAGCAACGGCGATCTGCCGGAAAGATTTGCTCGCATCAATCTCCACCGTGGCCGGATCATACAGCATGATCCCGTCTTTCATCATGTGGCCGAATTGCTTGTATGCGGCGGAAGAAAATGAACAAAAGTAATCCGGTTCTTCCACCAGCGGGCTGTCAATCTCTTCTTTTGAAAGGACCAGTTGCGTCCTCACATATCCGCCCCGCTGCTCGGTGCCGTGACTTTTTAACATCGTAACCCGAAAGCCTTGATTTACGGCCGCCGCCCCGACAATCTGGCCTAATCTGACGACACCCTGACCCCCGAAGCCGCTGGCCAATATTTCAATGCGATCCTTCATCTTGATACCTCCTTTGAATCCCTGCCACCTTTTCTCTCAGCGCCTGGGAAAATTCGGGCCTGGAATTGCTTGCATCGTGGTAAATCCCGGTTCGCCAAATGGTGTCTTCTGTTTCTTCACCCAAAGGCGCGGCATGATTCCTTATCCAATTGAAAATGTTAACGGCATTGCGCGATCCCAGAGCATTTTTGGCAAAATTGGTCGTGCACGGAAAAACAGTGTGGACCAGAGAAAAACCATTATTCTGCACGGCTTTTTTCAATGTGTCCACCAGAGCCCGGCCATCCATGCTGACGTGTCTGGCCAGAAACGTTGCTCCGGCTGATTTCAATATATCCAAAATGTCCATTTGCGGTTGCACCCAGTTGGGTTCCGACATGCCGTATGGGCTGCTGTCCGTGACAACCCCCGGCGGAGTTGTCCATCCAAACTGGCCGCCCGTCGATTGATAGCCCAGATTGTCGCAAACCAAAACCGTCATTTGGGTATTGGAGCGGCCGGCGTGCAACAGATGGTTTAAACCGATACCGAAAGCATCACCGTCTCCCACGGTTAAAATGAGTTTCTTGTCCGGCGGTATGGCCAGCCTAAGGCCTCTGGCAATGGCATATACACGGCCATGGGTGCCGGCAAAGTTATCACCTTTCCAGGTCGCAAATGTCTGCCGCCCGGCACATCCGATTGATGTCCCCCAGACGATATCATCCACTTCGTATCCCCTTTCATCAAGCGCTTGAACCAGGGCCTTGTGGGCTTGCCCCAAACCACAACCGGAACAGGCCGTGCTGGGTATCTTTCTCGTTCTTAAGTATTTAGCTGTTAATCTATCCATTACCATGCCTCCCTTTCCCATCCTATCCGGCTTAAGGACTCACCGTTTAAGAGTTTATCGAAGGTTTCATGCAGCTCCGCAACGGTTGGCAATTCACCGCATTTGCCAAAAAAATGAATCTCACTATCCTTGGGAGCAGCTCGTTGAACCTCACGAACCATCTGACCATCATAATCCAGTTCTACCGACAGATAGATAGCCTTTCTAGAAAATATCTCATCCGGAAAAGGCCATAGTGAGATCGGCCTGATCATCCCGATCTTTTGACCTTTCTCTTTAGCCTTTTTAACCGCCGTTTTAACGGTCCTGGATGGGGTGCCATAAGCAACCACGATGAGGTCAGGGTCATCATCCAAAAACAGAGCTTCATAACGCGAGATGATGTCCTTGTGATTTCTGATCTTATATATCATGCGATAGGAGTGTTTGTGATGGGCTTCCACGGTTTCGATGTCGTAGCCTTCCTCAGTGGGCGTCCAGTCGGAACACATGGCCCCTGTATTTTTACCCAGCACGGTGGGCGGAAGATCGATCTCGTCGGTCGGTGGGTAGAAATCCGGCCCCGGGTGTACTTTGCGCTCCATGAACCTGAATCCCATGGCTTCTTTTTCTTCATCGGTTTCCGGGATGCTGATGTCTTCCAACCCATCTGTGATCAACTGATCGGCCAGCACGGTTACCGGTGTGCGAAACCTTTCCGAGAGATAGAAGGCCTCCACGGTGAGTTCCATCGCTTCCTGAGCACTATTGGGCGCCAGCACGATGGTCTCGTAATTACCACCTTGGGTGGGATAACGGGTGTTGTAAAATTCACCTTGTCCCGGAGCACCGGTAATGCCGCTGACCGGCCCAACTCTCTGAGAATTGAGCACCACCATCGGTATCTCGCAACCAATCGCCCAGCCATAGGGATCGGCATAAAGGATAAACCCGGGACCTGATGTCGCGGTCATGGTCTTCATGCCGCCGGCCGCAGCTCCGACGGCTATATGCATGGCCGCACATTCATCCTCGGCCTGGACATAATACCCCCCCACGCGAGGTAAATTTACGGACATGGCCTCGGCGATTTCAGTGGCCGGGGTAATCGGATAGCCCGCGAAAAGCCGGCAGCCTGCCAATATCGCTCCTTCTGTAATGGCAAAATTTCCGGTTTCTAAAAAACGTTTCATGTGTAATGCCCCCTTAATTTAATGGTTTTTAAATTCTACAATTTACTGAAATTACTTCGTAGATTCTAAAGATAACCGAATTGCATTCAGCTTGCCGTCTCTTTCTCTTTGACATCGATTGAAAAGTCCGGGCAGGCATAAAAGCAAAGCTGGCAGCCGATACAGCGTTCGGGATTCTTTACTTCCATGGGCCGGTAGCCTTTTTCATTAAACTTATCGGCCGGTCCGAAAACGTCAAGTCCGCATACCTCCACACAATAGCTGCACTCCTTGCAGCCCTCACCGTAAAGGGCTACCTCAAATTGTCTGGCGTCACATCCCCGGCAGCGCCCGGCTTCTTTGATCGCCAGATCTTGCGATAGCCCGGCTTCAACAGCAGCAAAACTGCAGGTTCGCTCGTCCAGAGAAATGCAGGGCATTACGACCCGCGCCTGTTCTCCCGCCTGGTAGTCCACAACGACAACTTCCTGTTCGGGAGGCGCCAGGGCCTGGTCGATTTGTCCGGATCCGCCAAGATATTCATCGATCGATTCGGCTGCCTTTCGGCCTTGGGCAATGGCATCGATAATGGAAGCCGGTCCGGTTGCGACGTCGCCGCCGGCGAAAACACCGGGCTTATCCGTGGCAAGTGTCACAGCGTCGGCCTGGATAAAATCGCCTTTAGCTAAGGCCACACCCAGTGAACCGGTTCCGACCGGCATCTGCCCGATGGCAGCAATCACATTATCAAATTCCTTTTTGTACTCACTGCCTTCTACCGGAACCGGGCTGGGTCGCCCGCTGGCATCTTTTTTACCAAGTTCCATGCGGGTAATGTCCCGAAGTTACATCGGGACGATATTTTCGTGGCTCTTGAGGTCGGATTCACCC
>CAZHAH010000055.1:0-31963 GCA_964530095.1 uncultured Desulfobacteraceae bacterium
AATGGTCTTCTCGATATTCGATGCAAATTGATCAAATTCGCTGCCAAATCGTATTTTGATGTAGTCCATTGTAAGACTCCTGTGTTGGATACTTCGTCTATCAATTGGATCTGTAAATCGTTCTGAATTTATCACTTCGAACCCGGTTTGTAAAGGGTTCAAGTGGCGGGTTACGAATCTTGACAAGGGATTGAGGGTGATTAATTTGGATTTATGCGAGCACAAGGAGGTGTGTTTTATGACACTGATCAGGTGGGACCCATTCAGGAATGTGGCGACATTGCAGGACCGCATCAATCGAATTTTTGAAGATACATTTCCCCGGTCTAGAGAAGTCGATGAAGATATCACGGCCGGCGCCTGGACGCCAACGGTTGACATATACGAAACCGAAGAGGGGATTAGCATCAAAGCCGATCTTCCGGGAGTGAGCAAAGCGGATGTGTCGGTGGAAATAAAGGACAATTTCCTCAATATTCGGGGAGAACGCAAAACCGACGTTAGGGTCGCTCAAGAGAGCTATTATCGTCAGGAAAGGTGTTTTGGCACTTTTCACAGGTCTTTTCGGCTGCAGGCGTCTGTAGATCCCGGCAAGGTGAAGGCCCGGTTTAAAGATGGCGTACTAGAGATTCAAATTCCAAGGCCGGAAGAAGATCCGCCCAAGAGAATAACCGTCAACGTTGAATAGGCTCAACTGAACCCAAAAAAGCAAAACGGCCCGGCTTATGCGGGCCGTTTTGTTTTGATGTGATTCTATTCACCCTTTTGGGGAGAAAAGAGATGCCGCAGCCAGTGGGACAAGGTGTTTTCGCCAAGCATCTCGCGGTCAATCTGATCAATATCACGATCTAATTTTATGGGGTCGGAAAACCATTGCGATCTTTCGGTAAGAGGCTGGTCGGGATCGAGCTGTTTAACAACGCTTGCCGGATTACCGGCCGCCACGGTGTTGGGAGGAATGTCACACGTGACCACGGAACCGGCCCCGATGATGCTGTTTTGGCCAATTGATACGCCTTTGCAGATAATCGCGTTGTCACCGATCCAGACATTCCGACCGAGCGTGACGGGAACACCTTTACCCGGAGAAATGCGATCGTATAAATCATGCCAATCGCCGTCGGTCAGGTAGGCGTTGCTGGCGATCATGCAGTTGTCGCCGATTGTGATTGCACTCCCCGATCCGATACGGACCCCGGGGCATATCAAACAATATTTGCCGATTTGAATCCCCCCCGCTCCTTGGTGAGGAGACCAGACCGATAAGCGGACCTTGCGATCGGAGGTGGCGATGACATTGGCACAATTATCAAGCGAAATCGGACCGCCAAAAATTTCCACATGCCAGGGCTTCATAAAGGTGACATTTTCCCCGAGAAACTCAAACTGCGGGCGCAGGAAGTGATTGACGTAAAATCGTTCCAACGTCAGATAGATTTTTTTAATATAGTATGGACGATGATCTCGCCTCAATGGTGGTTAATCTCCAACTTTTATCTAAAACGCCCTCAACAAAGAAAGTATCTTTGCAAAGAGGGCTTTTTTTGTTATAATAGAAATTGCAGGTTGTCAAAAGCTGATTGTTAACCCCAAAGATGAGGAGGCCGAAATGAGTAACAGCGTTTACAAAATCATCGAATTGGTAGGAACAAGTGAAGAGTCGTGGGAACAGGCCGCCCGAAATGCGGTCGAACGCGCCGGCAAAAGCCTGAGAGATTTAAGAATTGCAGAAATTTCTACATTGGACATGAAGGTGGAAGACGGCAAAGTGCTCGCATTCCGAGCACGGGTAAAACTCTCTTTTAAGTATGGGCCTGATTGATACTATCTTGGGCAGCATTTAAAGAAATAGCCGGCTTGAACGGTTTGCTTCATCCGGCTATTTCTGGATAGAGAGGATGGAGACCGATTACTTTTTATGGCACTGACCGCAAACAATCGGTCCTTTTCCGCTTTCAAAGACATGATGGCACCGGCTGCAGGCTTCGATTTCGGCTGATTCATTGTGTCGGTCGTGCACGAAAATGGCAGGGACTCGAATTGGATCTTGGAAGATGTCGTTGGCGATAATGCGCATGTCCTCTTGAGCATAAGCCGACACGAAAAGAAAAGGGGCCAGCAGGAAAATCGTAGAAACTATCAAGGCACAGCGTTTCATCCGAACAACCGTCTTTATTCCTCCGGTGGTTTAAGATGTTCCGGAACCTCGATCATGCCGATGAGAAGCGGCTTTAAAAAGGACCAGCGAATCCCGACCTTATAGACTTCTTCCAGATCCCGGATCGCATCCCAGCAATTGTGGCATGGAGAGACAACCAGTTTGGCCCCTGTGGCCAGAATCTGATCCCGTTTGACTTTCAAACCGACATTACGCTCTTGGCGGTAGCGTCCGATACCGTTTAATCCACCACCGCCGCCGCAGCAGAAATTGTGTTCGCGGCAGGGGCTCATTTCGCGAAAATCTTCGGCAATGTAACTCATGATTTCGCGGGCCACATCACCCAGGCCCGCGTTACGGATATAATTGCACGAATCCTGGTAGGTTACCGGCTCTTTTATCTTCTTGGAGGGGTCGATTTTCAATTTGCCCGTTCGGAGCGCTTCCGCCACCCATTCCACATAGTGCAGGCTCTCCACCGGCGTTTGGCCGGTGTCGATACCGGCCCAGTAGGGCCCTTCAACAACGGTAGCACGGTAGGCATGTCCGCATTCGGTGACCACCATCCGCTTGGGTTTCAAGCGTTCCATGGCCGCATAGACGGTCTCGACTTGCATCTTACAGGCCGCCCAGTCGCCGGCGAACATGGCCAGGCTGGTTTCTTCCCAACCCTCACTGGGAACGGTCCAGTTTTCACCGGCCACATGGAATAAGATCGCCGCTTCGGCAATGTCTTCGGGATAGTGTTTGGGTTCGCGGGCATTGACGGTATACATGATATCGGCATTTTCTTTGTCGACCGGGATCGTTAACCCCGGCCAGTCTTCTTCATACTCTTCGGCCATCCACTCGCAGGTGTCGACCCAGTCTTCCACGGTCACATCCATCTGAGCCCTGAAGATACGGTGCATCCCGGCGCCGATTTTCATCTCCCAGGGAACAAAACCCTGACCATAGAGGAGTCCGCGTACATAGCTGAACATGATACCCATGTCGATGCCAAAGGGGCAGTATACCCCACAACGGGTGCAGCAGGTACATTTGGCGTAGGCCGTGTCCATGGTCATCTGCATAAAGGCGTTGTCCACATCGCCTTTACGGCGAATCAGTTCTCCCAGGGTCGCTTGGATCTTGTAGGAGGGAACCTGTTTGGGGTCTTTGTCGTTGGCCAGATAATAAAAACAGGCATCGGCACATAACCCGCAATGGGCGCAGATTTCCAGCCAGGTCTGCAAACGGGATTTAAACGATTTTTGAATCGTCTCCTGCAGCGCGCCTTTATCCACCTCGAGGTGGTTCATTTCCGCATAGTATTCCTTGCCGCTTTTATCGGCCAGTAGCGCATCAAGCTCTTCCTTGGTGGTGACGGGTTTCTTATTGCAGAGTTTACCTTCAGGCATGATGATGAATTCCTTTTATAAATATTATATTACCAGGCGATCCCCTTGCCTTTCATCCCGCCGCGCTTGATACCATAGTCCATCCCCAGCTGGGCACGCGAGGCGAAAAAGAGGACAAAGTGAGACAGTTTTGTAAAGGGGATCACCGCCAGCATGATTTCACCGCAAATGATGTGCAAAATCAACCAAAACCGGTACCCGGCGACATCGTGCGAGGCCAGAAAACCGGTTATAAAAGGTGCCACCGCGATAATGAGCAGCAGAATGTCATAGCCGGTGGTCAGAATCCGGACTTCCGGAAAGGCCATACGCCGCAGGACAATAAAGAGTGCCGCCAGCAGCATGGCGATGGTCAGGATATCGGCGGTTTGATCAGAAATGGTCCAGAGGCTGATTCCCCAGCGTTCCTTTAATAGAATATTGTGCGCCTGAAGAAAAATGGGAGTGATGATCAAACCGATATGGAAGACGAAAAAGAGAATCGTAAATCCGGGCTTTTTACGCCAGCTGTGCGTCCCAAACGGGATGAGCCAATAAATGATGGATCTTAAAGCCCCTTTGATGCCGTAAGGGATATGTTTGGTATAGGGAACACGATCCATCTGCCAGTGAAGGCCCCTGATATACTGGACAATCCGGAATACACAGCCGATAAAAAAGATAGCGAAGGAAAGCCATGCCAGCGGGCCGGTTACAAATTGATACATCTTAATCTCCTTAGTCTAGTGCCCATCCTCGAATAATTAATGGCACTGTAAAGTGCCCAATTAATCCTCATCCCTGCCGACAAGAAAGTTCCAGAATGCGGTAACGGCGATTAATGCCACAACAATCAAGATATAGGTGACGCCCTTGGTGTAGGTGAAAAAATCCTGCAGCGTATAAAACATGTTTTCCATAAATCAAACCTCGTTCCTTAGTGGGCATCTGTGTAATCGGGATGCGCGTACAAAACAGGCATGCGGGTGACGATAAAGCGATAGACAATAATCCCCAGGGTGACGATAAAAACCGAGATGCCGATTTCCATCCAGTGCGGGAAATAGCGCTCGCTGGAGGGAAGGTGATAGTTAAAGGCCACCAGACATATATTAAATCGATTGAGCATAACCCCGATGACGGTCCAAAGCGCGGTCCAACGGATCAACACCAGATTTTTTTCGCGAACCCCGACCGCATAACAAAAACAGGGCAGCGCAACGAATCCGATCAGTTCCACCAGAAACCAGGCGCCGTATCCGGTCCAAAGCAGGTGCCATTGATCAGCCATCGAAATCCCAAAAATTTGAATAATCAAATACCCAAAAAGTATCAGGGCTGCTGCTTTG
Organism: uncultured Desulfobacteraceae bacterium; assembly: GCA_964530095.1. Taxonomy (GTDB): domain Bacteria; phylum Desulfobacterota; class Desulfobacteria; order Desulfobacterales; family CAZHA01; genus CAZHAH01. Next base: position 4,887 of record CAZHAH010000055.1, read on the forward strand.
CCAAAACCCAAAGTCACATGCGGATTTTCAGATAAATGGGTTTGGTCCATTTTATGGTGAAAATAGCGGTGGGCCAGGGTACTTTCAAAGATGACCATTGACAGTCCGGCAATGATGGCGGTGATAAAAAAGTATACCGGCAGATAAGAAGAGTACCAGAGAGGGTGCAGCTTGGATGGTGCAATCAGAAAAAGGGCCCCCAAAGACGATTGGTGCAGGGTTGAAAGAACAACACCGAAAATGGTTAGAACCAATGTCAGCTTGACCACCAGGTTGCGGGCCTTTTTAAGACCGAGCCATTCCAGGGGCGCCGGTGTAAATTCGATGAAAAGGACCGTTAAATAGAGCGCCACACAGGCGGCCACTTCAAAGAGAACCGAGGTGGTCCCTTGTTGCATGAGAAACGGATAAGGGAGACGCCACGGCCTTCCAACATCATAATGGAGCGCCAGCACCACCAGAGCGTACCCCAGAAGCCCGGTCAAAATGGCCGGTCTCACGGCGGAATGGTATTTTTTCAGTCCGAAAAGATAAACCGCCGCGGATGTAACGAATCCTCCCGCGGCCAGGGAAACACCGCATAACAGATCAAAACCGATCCATATACCCCAGGGATTATAATCGGAAAGATTGGTAACCGCAGATAGTCCCTTGGTAAACCGCAGCGCCGTAATAATCAGACCGATAATGACAATGATTCCGGAGATGATATTAAACGGGGTAAACAGGCCCCTTCCATTGGCAGTGGTTTCATCTGACATCAAGATTCCTCCTCGCTTTGAGACTCGCCGGAGGCTTCCGGCTCTTCGGTTTTGGCAGCCTCCTCAAGGGCCTCTTTGACGGCTTTGTCGATCATCCATTCGCGCTCTTTTTCGGCTTGGGCCAGGGCTTCTGAAAGTTTGGCGGCGGCTCCTTCCTCGGCCTGTTCAACCGCAACGGCAACGGCCGCTTCGGTCTCTTTTTGGGCCACTTTTTCCTTGCGCTTGGAAATCGCATATACGCCGGTCAGCAAAACCGGCCACAGACCGACGATCATCGGAACCGCACTCAGGGCACCGGCCGTTAGATCCGGTGCAGGCGTAACCCCCAGATCCTCACGCATGCCGACATCTTTAAACGGGACCCCCGATAGATAGAGCCAGTTGGTACCGCCCATTTCATGTTCTCCATAAATATGATCGACGTATCGGTTGGAATTCCTTCGAATCCGCTCACGTGCGATTTTGAGAAGATCGGTTCTTTTCCCGAAAGTGAGCGCCTCGGTGGGACAATCCGCAACACAACCCGGAAGTTGACCTTTGGCAACGCGTGGAAAACACATGGTGCATTTGCGAATCCGTGGTGTCAGAGCGCTGTCGTATTCATAGGTGGGTATTTCAAATGGACAGGCAATCATGCAATAGCGGCACCCGACACAATAAGCGGGATCATAGACGACGGCGCCGGTTTTGGTTTTGGTAAACGCTTTAACAAAGCAAACCGAAGCACAGGCCGGTTCGAGACAGTGATTGCACTGGGTTTTACGGAATATGGGCAGCCGGTTTATCCCGGTTTGCCCGTATTGATTGACCACCGTAAAGGCTTTTGGGGTGGTTCGCCTTTTTTCATCCAGCACCGTCAGATCCTTAAACGGGGAATCGGGCGGCGGAAGCGCATTGACCTTATTGCAGGCGGCCTCACATTTCCGGCAGCCCACACAGCGGGTGATGTCGTGTAGAACTCCCTTGCTTCCGGGATATCCCTTGAAATGCTTGTTAGAAGCCGCCTGAGCCGACTGGCCGCATGTCGCACCCAGACCGGCGGCCCCCATCCAACCTAAAAACCTTCTCCTCGTTATGGACATTGCTGATACCTCGACTTTCGCACAATTAGAATCTACCACTTCTTTTTTTCAATATGGCAAGCGATGCAATCATTGGCAGCCGGTTTTTCAATCCCCATTACTGCGTGACATTCCATGCACTGTTGATGATAAGCTGCCTTGAGCCCCGGTTTAAAGATATTTTTTTCGTCAAACGGCTGGCCGTGGCAGCTGCTGCAAACCGGTGGTTTTGCCGAGGCGGGGCTGTTATGATGGCACCCCTGACAAAGCGTTGTTTCCTCACCATGAAAATACTGCGCCAGTTGATTATTTTGGATGTTCTTTATCAATGTTCGGATCATTTTGCGGTGGGGAAGTTCCACCGGTTCATATTGTTTCGAAATCCTTTTAATAACGACTTTTTCCGGGATGTCGTCATCTGCCAAAGTTCCGGGAGTCTGTTTTCTGTCTTTTAACCATTTGGCGGCCAACGATGTGGCCTCAGCCAAGGGCTTACCCTCCGGCAATGGAGATGCGTGGCAGCTGCGGCACGACGAATTATCCTGTTTGTCAGGAGGCGCGTCGGAGGCATGACATCCGGCACAGTTTTTATCTTGCTGCTGGATTTGATGGCACCCGACGCAGCTCTGGCTTGTACGCTCCTGGTGCATTGCCTGCGCTAAATTAATTTGCTTGCCCTCATCAGAGCCGGCCGGGGTATGACATTTACTGCAAGAGCTTAAGCTGGCATGATGGCAGACGCGACAGGTGTCATTATAGCCTTCATGGCCTTTATGATTAAAAGGTACCGGGTTCATTCCCAGATCGATTTTCGGTTGTTTAACCAGCGGTGATTCTTGTCTGACAAAAACAATGTTCGGCTGTTTGCGCTCCATACGGGGCACATTTTTATCTGTTTCGATCACCTTCTGTTCAAGCGGATCATGGCATCCGCTGCATTTGACGGGCCCGGCGTCCGCATCCTTGGCTTGTCGCTTGCGATGACAATCGATGCAGGCAAGATGCGAAGCCAGCTTCATGGAAATCCGGTTTTCCTGCGTCTCTTTTAAATGACAATAGCGACAGGTGCCTTCCTTCTCCTTGGCATAAAAAAGCTTTTTGGCTTTGGAATCGTATTCATGATGGCAAAGCTCACATTTTTTAGCATTCGACTGAATGTGTCGATAATGAAGCGATTTGTCCATCCCCAAGGGGAGACGCCCCGAGATAAATTGAGGATGTTTCCGGTGGCACTCTCCGCACTCGACCGGGCCGCGCTTTCCATCCGGACCTGTTTCATCTTTATGGCAGGCGATACACTGGGTGTGGTAGGTATCCATGACCATCTGCCGGTCCGTGTTTTTTAGGCGTTTGAATTTGGGAGACAGCTGATCGTTTTGATCCAGATGGCAGGTTTTACAATCTTTTTTCTTGTTGGCCAACACCTCGGTGTGTTTATCGTGCAAAAACAGGACTGCCGGCCTTTCCAAAGCTCCAAATTCCTTCATGGTATCTAGGATGACAATATCGGCCCGCGTTTTGGGTGGATTGCCGGATAATCGATCTATACTTTGTGCCCCGGCGCCGATAACCAAGCTAATCGCAACCGCCGCGAAAATTACCATCGGCCGAATCATCGATCTTCCCCTATTCATCATTTTCCAATCCTTTATTGCTTTGCTGTGGTTTGCAACATTTGCCTCTCATTATCCAGGAGGTCTTGTATGGTGGTTTCGTCATAGATATTAAGGACGGCATTCTGAACCTTTGTCCACATGTATTTAAAGGCACATTTATCTTGAAAAGGACAATCTGTTTTGGAGATACAGGCCATACATTGACTCTGATCAGGTGTCCCCTGCACATAACGAAACACATCGCCCACCGTGATTTCATCGGCCGGATGAAGCAGATGATACCCGCCATAAAAGCCGCGCTTTGAATCAACCAGTCCACTCCCTTTCAGGTTATTCAGGATGACTTCCAGAAACCGAAGGGGAATAATTTGGGCTTTGGCGATTTCAGAAATTTTACGCGGCCCCTTGCCCCGGTGTTTGGCGAGCTCAAAAATGGCCCGCAGGGCATACTGGTCTTTTTTATGGGTCCGATACATGGCAGATTTTTCAGTGTCCTTGGCCAAAAGATATTTCCCGACTTTTTAGTCGGGAAATATCTTGACTTAATTAGTCAAGATGGTTTCCGCACTTTTAGTCAAGAAGGCAAAGACCTGTCAACCCTTTTTTTCTAATTTGGCAAAAAAATTATTAAAATATATTCTTTATAATATTAAGATGTTATACTATTTTTGGCAAACTTTAGAAAAATGTTAAGAGAATAAAGAAAGCAGAGAAATAAGGATGTGGTTATTAAGGCGTGTGGGCGCATCAGGGATACTTATCTTAAGATCAGGAATCGTCATTGAGCATAAATAAAAATCTTGTGTGAGAGCTGATTCCATGTTATCCGAACACCTCAATCCATCGCGGATTGGAAAAGATCGCCCGATTCTGATTTCCGATCAAAACCGTTTTAAAAGGAGAATTAAGCCATGGGAAATAACAAATGGATGGCTGTTTTTTTAATCATTTTTTTGGGAGCCTTGCTGCAGATCGCATTTGTGGCCGCCGACGCAAGGCAGAATAAGCCTTATGCGGTGGCAACCAATTTTGCCAAAGCCTATTTTAAACTCGATCCATCCATGTCTCAGTATCTTTGCAACTTGCTTACTGAAGATGAAGATACCGATGTGGTCGATGAGCACATTTACCTCAAGACCCAGGAGGCCCAACGACGAGGCTTTCAAAAAAGCTTTATGAAGAACAGTCTCTATGCCATCCATACCAAAACCGAAATCGTCAGTGATCGCGAGGCTCAGGTTCGGATAACCGCAAAAAGAAGGATTTCCATTTGCCCTTTTTTCGCATGGGTTGCGCAGATTTTTTGGATCGGCGAAACGTATTCGGTCGATACGACCCTCGACATGGTTAAAGAAGACAATATCTGGAAGGTCTGCGGGGCGCCGATGACTCTCGGAAGGGTGTAGCCCGGCAGCGTTTGTCTGATAATTTCGTTTAGAAGCTAACCCACCCCCAAGTATTGCGCATCCTCACAAAAATGGAGCAAATTTTCGCTCGTCTTCGTGACAGAACCCATCAGATAGCCGCCCGCTGTCCTGTTCCCGATTTTTATACAGATTATTCCCTTGAAAGTGGTTTTTCCAGACGTGTATTTGAGACCGATCCGCTCATCACGGCTTTGAAACGGTTTGTGAGCGATTATCTGGAAGATGATTTCGGCCACGGCATGGCACACTCGGAGAAAGTGACCATTGATGCCGGAACCTTGATGTTTATCGAGGGACAAAGGACGGGTTATACAAAGGCCCAAACCGAAAGACGCGTCATACTTGCACATTGTGCCGGACTTTTGCATGACATCAAGCGCAAGCACAAGGATCATGCGGCGATGGGGGCCGGGTTTGCGAGGGAAATTTTAGAAGATTTTGCGCTCCTGCCCGATGAGATTGACGATATCTGCAATGCCATCAGAAACCATGAAGCATTTAAAAAGACGGTGCCGGCGGCAACGCCTGAAGGGACTCTCGTTTCGGACTGTCTTTACGATGCCGACAAGTTCCGCTGGGGACCGGATAATTTCAAGGATACCCTCTGGGATATGGTTTCATTTTTCAAACCGACACTGGCGGACTTCATCAAACGATATCCCAAAGGAATGGAGGGGATTGTAAAAATCAAAGGCACGTTTCGGACCGCTACCGGCAAAAAGTATGGTCCGGATTTTATCGATATCGGGTTAGCCATCGGCGATGAATTGCTGACGGTGATTATGACCGAATTCGCATCCGACATTTGAGTCGGAGCATGGAGGAGGCATCATGATAAAACCTGTCCAAGAGGGAACCGTTCTCTGGGAACCGTCTGAGGATTTTAAGGCCCGGACCAATATCGCACGTTATATGAATTGGCTCGAAAACAACCGGGGATTGAACTTCGAGAATTATAACTCCCTTTGGGAATGGTCGGTTACAAATTTGGACGACTTCTGGGCATCCATCTGGGAATTCTTTGATGTTAAGGCCTCAAATCCATACTCACGGGTATTATCGGATAGAAAAATGCCCGTCGGCCAATGGTTTTTAGACGCTGAGTTAAACTTTGCCGAGCATGTCTTTCGCCATATGCCCTCAACCCAACCGGCGATTATTTTTAAAAATGAGCTGCAGGCCCAGCTGGAGATATCGTGGGATGAGCTATACCGGCATGTGGCTTCGGTGGCTGCGATGCTGCGCAAAATGGGGTTAAAAAAGGGGGATCGCATCGTGGCGTATATGCCCAATATCCCCGAGACTGCCATCGCTTTCCTTGCCAGTGTCAGTATCGGGGCGATTTGGTCAAGTTGTTCGCCCGATTTCGGCAGCCGTAGCGTAGTGGACCGTTTTAAGCAGATCGAACCCAAGGTGCTTTTTGCAACAGACGGTTATACCTATGGCGGCAAAAGTTTTGACCGCCTTGCAGTTGTATCTGAGCTTCAGAATTCGATGGATTCGCTGGAAAGTACGATTCTGATTCCTTATTGCGACACGAATGTCACCGCTTCGGGATTGAAAAATGGGCTTATGTGGGCCGATATCATCAAAGAAGATGGCGGAGACCTGATCTTCGAGCAGGTCCCTTTCAGCCACCCCTTGTGGGTGGTCTACTCTTCCGGTACGACAGGTCTGCCGAAAGCGCTTGTCCAGAGCCAAGGCGGTGTCTTGATTGAACAGCTAAAATTTTTGGGACTGCACGTCAATCTTCAACCGGAAGACCGCTTTTTCTGGTTTTCCACAACCGGCTGGATCATGTGGAATATTCTGATGAGCGGCCTGCTTCACGGCGCAACCATCATTATTTATGACGGCAACCCCGGATATCCGAATATGGACATACTTTGGGAGCTGGCATCGAAAACGAGCATGACGGTAATGGGCTTGGGAGCCCCCTTTTTAATCGAGAATATGAGGCTTGGAATGGAACCTGGCAAAACACATGACCTGACGGCCTTGAAAAGCATCGGTTCCACCGGCGCACCTTTGCTTCCCGAAGCCTATGGGTGGGTCTATGAGAGTGTAAAAAAGAATTTATGGCTCGGTTCCACCAGCGGTGGCACGGATGTGGCGACAGGTTTTTTGGGGGCCTGCCCCATACTCCCCGTAAAGGCCGGGGAACTCCAGTGCCGTTGTCTGGGTGTTAAGGCCGAAGCGTTTGATGAGAAGGGTCGCCCGCTGATAGACCAGGTGGGCGAATTGGTGATGACGGAACCGATGCCATCCATGCCGCTCTTTTTATGGAATGACCAAGGCGGCAAGCGTTACTTCGAAAGTTATTTTGATACATTTCCCGGTGTTTGGCGGCATGGTGACTGGATCAAGATTACCCGCGAGGGGAGCGGCATCATTTACGGCCGTTCCGATTCCACCCTCAAACGCATGGGAGTGAGAATGGGGAGCAGTGAAATATACAGCGCGGTAGAGGATCTTCCGGAGATTCTGGACAGCCTGATTATCGGATATGAACCCCCGGGAGGAGGATATTACATGCCGCTGTTTGTGGTCCCGGCCGAGGGGATATTACTGGATGATGCGCTTAAGCAGAAAATCAATCAAAAAATCCGTCATTCGTTGTCGCCGCGGCATGTGCCCGATGATATCTTTTCGGTTCCGGAAATCCCCAGAACCCTAAACAACAAAAAACTTGAGGTGCCCATAAAGAAGATTCTTATGGGGGTGCCCCTTGAGAAGGCTGTAAATATCGATTCGATGAGCAATCCGCGATCGTTTGACTATTTTTTAGAGCTCTCTAAGAAATTTAGATAATTTTTTACCAGAGGGTCATCGACGCTTTGGCAATCCGGGTCAATTCTTTTTCTCCGACTTTCCGCGGACAGCCAATCAGTAACCGTTGTTGTTTCAAGGTCCCCTCAACGATTTGCGGGATATCTGCCTCGCTAAAACCGAGTGCATTTAAGCCATTGGGGAATTCAATATCCTTCATCAACTGAGTTATTTCACCTGAAAGCGTCATTGCCGGCATGTTCCGAGGGGTATTTGCCCCCAGGAGTGCAGCGGCATGGGCGTGTTTTTCGGGCCAGATCGGTGCCGTGAATCGAAACGCAGCCGGAGCCGTCACCGTCACCGCCTGTCCATGCGGTATCATTGCTTCCTCGAGCATATATCCCGGAGGGTTATAGTCACGAACCATCCCGCCGATTGGATAGGCCATGGGTCAAAACATCCATGCCGGTCGAAGCCGTAATTTCAGGGGGCATGCTTACGGTCAATAACGGGTCGATCAAGGCCATGGTCGGCTTTAAATACGGATGAGAGATCCCCGATTTTACCTTCAACTTCAGGATGTCCAGCACTGCTGCCGGTGTAGTTTCACTCCCGGTACCGGCAGTTGTCGGTAAAACCAGGGCCGGTTTGAGCGGACCGGGTACTGGCCTGGCCTGGCCAATCGGCTTATTAATATATTCCAGGACCGGGGCCGGATAGGTGATCAAAAGATTGATGGCTTTGGTCGTATCAATCGTGCTTCCTCCGCCGACAGCCACATAAAGATCAAAATCATTGCCTTTTAAATCATCAGCCCCTTTATCAAAGGATTTATCTGTAGGTTCGATATGAATATCGTCATAAATTTCGACCCCAATGCCTTCTTTTCGGATGGTTTCTTTTATTCTGTCCGGGTGGCCTGCCGCTCTAATATTTTTATCGGTGCAAATGAGAGCTTTTTTAGCACCCAGACGTTTGGCCTCATAACCGATCTCATCTGCGGCGCCAAAGCCGAACTTGAGGGGAACCGTCGAATAAGCAATAATCGTCTCCGTTGGATATTCTGACAATTGCATCGCGCATGCTCCTTTCTTGTTCGCTGTTCCCTATTTGTTATTTGGAATTTGTGATTTGTGCTTTCCCCGATAATTCGGGATTTCCGCTTTGCTGCAACCGGTTTATCCGGGCTGGGATAACCCCGAAAATTCTATTTACCGCTTTCTCGAATAGCCGCGTGCACGGTGGATAAGCGACGGACCCATGGGGAGGACTTTTGAAACTGAGGGGGCAATTTCTTAAGAATGGTGACAGCTTCCTCGATATTCGGATAAACGCCATAAAGCAAAGGATACCAGTTGGTCTTTTGAAAGCGCGTTTTATAATAAGCGACCCGACCTTCAAATTCGTAGGTCTCAATAAATTTAAGCAGCGCTTCCTCCGATTGGACTCCCAGGATCTGAATGGTAAAATAGTTCGGGGGCTGGTTCATTAGCCATTCTTCGCCGTAGACAAGCGTCTCCCCTGGTTCCATAGGCATCGGCGGCACCGGCCGGGCTTCGTTCAGCTTTTTTATTTGCGGGACTGGCTGGGTTTCGTTCAACTCTTCTATCGGCAGCGGGGATTGGGGATCAACGATCGGAACCCGGCGGGGCTCAGAATCCTTTTGGGTAATGACTTGATCGGGCCGGGAAGTCGGTTTGGTTTGTGGGCTAAAAAATGAATGCAGGGGGTTTATGCCGAACAGCATCAGGCCTAATACAATGGCCACGGTAATCCCCGAAAGCAAATACAGCGAGGGTTTCTTTAGGCGTTTGGGTGACAATATGGCAGGGGTGAATCGCTTTTTTTGGGAAACACGATTCGAGAGCAGCTGGTGTGAAAGTTCATTGAGTCGCCCAGGCACACCCTCGGACTCATTGTGCAGCATTTTGATGTCGCGCTGGCTAAATGGTATTTTTCTTCCATATCCGGCGTCCAGCATCCGATGGTGAAGATATTCCGCTGTCTGTTCAATGGCCAAATTGGGCAAAAAAACCCTGTTGATGGAAATATTGGCTTCGGGTCCCTTAAACTGCGCCAAAGACAAGTCAATTTGCGGCTCGCATAACAGCACCAGTCGCTTCCATTCATTCGCATTTCCAGGTTTCCGCGCATTTTGCACCAAACGGAGCAACTCGCTAGGTTTCAGCCAGTGGGCATCGTCCAGCACAAGCACCGGCGGCTCAACGTGTTGAAGAACAAAGGCCCGGTGCTTCATAAAATTTTGAGATAATGGCTCTCCGCTCTCCTTTGCAGTAGAAGAAATTACAATGTCGCATGGGTCCCATTCAACTTCAAAACTGTCTAAAAAAACCTTCAGAAAAGTCGTTTTGCCCAGACCACGTTCACCGATCACCAAGATGAGTTCATCGCCTCCCAAAACAAGTTGTTTCAACAGTTCCAAACGTTGCGTGAATGATGGAAAGGGATAATAAGTCGACGAGTCTCGGCCGGAAATGCGAAAAGAGGCATCGCGCTCGGCCCCGTTCTCAAAAGACCCGCTGAAGGTCGGGAGGGGTGCCATTTCTTGGGGCTGGCGTTGAAAATGTTTGGATTCGGGATTCATTCGGAAAGCGCCGTTAAGGGCTCATATGTCAATCGTACCATCGGTGATGATCATTTGGTTTGACCATTCCGAACCGACCTTATCATCGTCGCGATAGAAAGGTCCAGCTTAAATTTTCATTTTTCCGGCGCGAAATCGAAATCGTTATTTATTACTGATGATTTGCATTAAAGCCATCAACAATCTCGTACACAAATACAAAATAATAGACTGTTATGTTGATTACGCCCAAAGTCACCCTAAATGCCTTTTAACCTAAGGGATAACAAACTGAAATATCTACGATATTAAGAATTAGATGCATGCTAATCGACCGTTGCGCTGGTACCCGGTCTGGAAAATAAGCTTTAACCGTTTATTTAAAGTCTCCAATCAAATAAAATGCTCCCCAGTAATAAGGATTATTATTGCGCGAGGTTTTGAGCAATTTTAGTTGTGCCTTCCTCAGTGCTTCGGCCTTGTCTAAAACTTTTAAATTTCGGTAAAAACCATCCATCAAAATAGCCGTCGCTTCATCACTCACGTTCCATAGCGTGGCTACGACGGACGGCACTCCCGCATAATTAAATGCCCTTGGAAGTCCCATAAGTTCATCGCCTGCTTTTATTCGACTCATTCCGCTTTGGCAGGCGCTCAGCGTAACCAGGCTTGCATCCAGCTCAAGGTCAAAGATTTCATTTACCGTGAGCCGGCCGTCTTCTGTGGCTGAAGGCGTTAAAAGGAGGGCCGAGTTGAGAGGATTTTCAGCGTCGAATGTGCCATGCGATGCCAGATGGAGGACATTGAAAGATCCGCAATGCGACTTAAATGCCTCTTCACTGGCTTCAGCTCTTACAAGAACACGCGATCCGGGGTATAGCTTGCCGATAGAATCAACTTCCTTAAGGGCAAAAGGGATGTCCAGGCGCGGTTGGCCCAGGTCAGGATTGCCCAGCGCAAATATGTTTCCCCAAAAATCCTTCCTTTTATTTTTACAGAATTTATATACGGTTGCAGAAGTGAAATAGACGAGCGAATAATCCTCTATCAGGTACCGGTTTTCATTTTCAAGTGCAGCAAAAGGGAGATAATGAAGTATCCTGTGCGGGATGATACAAAGCCTTTTTTTCGTAAGATGGTGCTTTACAGGCTTTATGAGTATGTCATAAAGGGACATCTCTTCATATTTTTTCATATCCGACTGAACACTTTCATGCTTTCCGCCGGCCCCCAATTCTTTTATGGTGGCAATATCATTTTCATCAACCGCGATCTCCAAAGCGTTACTGGATAGCTCTCCCTGATCTGTGTGTAATACGATCTGGTGCACGCCCGGCGTAATGTTGATTGTATAGTATTCGGTCGTCGCATATTTTGCTTCATAGATTAGTCTTTCTTCTCCGCCCGGGATTTCTTTTTCAAGTATTTCCTGGCCGGTATTGACATATTCACCTATCTTGGTATCCATCTTATCAATCGAAAGGAACAGGGGCATATTGTTTTTTGCAAACACGCGTATTGTATATGCTTCATCCTTCCTAAATCGGGCCGGTGTAATTTGAAGCCGCACCTTGGACCGTTCCTTGTTAAATTCTTTTTTTACGGGTTGACTCCCCGGGTTTATCACGCGTTGCCTGAAATCAACCACTTTTTGAGCCAGGATCCATTCGGGGATGGCGATTCTCTTGGCCTGGATGGAATCACGCGTAACAATCCATATGATGACGCCGTCTCTGGTAATGTAATACTCGGCGATGGCGGTATCGCTGTCTAACATTTCCATAATTTCACTTGACTTCAGTGTCCCGGCCGTAGTCATTGACAAAAGCTCGGCATCCTCAACCCCGATCTCATTCAAAACCCCGTCCATTTCCTTTTGAACAATTTGGATACTGCGTTCACGCGCGGCAGGGTCCCCGGAGCGATCCTTTATAAGGGCCGTGTATCGATTTTGCGTGTTTTTCTTTTTTACGATCAGGCTTTGCACCTTTTCGCTTTTAGGCCTTAGCTCCTTATTTCCAAGAAGATCGACAAACGCCCTGGCTCTGGCCCTTTCGGCAAAATCAAGCGCCTCCCCGGCCTGCCCCTGGCTCAACAGAAGCTCAATGATTTTGTCGTATATTTCCAGCTGTGTGCCCATATAGCTGATCTTTTGCGATTCTTTGGTTAGCCGGGCTCGAATGGTTTCGAAAAAATTTACCATTTCACCCAGAGCATTCGCAGCCTCGGTTTTCCTTCCGGATTTCTCATAGGCATTAGCCAGTTCAAAAAGGATTTCCATTTTGCGCGGCATTCGGACGGTGATCATCTCCAAGGCAGCGTCGACCTGGTTACGGAGTCCTCCGCCGATTTCTTTTTCGATTGGACTTGATTTTTTCAAATATTCTACGGCTTCATTGTATCGGCCAAGGCGGTTGAGGGCTTTTCCGGTAATAAGCCAGATGGCATCATTCTGGTTAAACATTTGTTCTTTGACCCCCTTCACATATTGATCATGCTGGTATTTGGGGACATTTTTTAATGCCAACCGGATATATTCCTCCTGAAATTCGATCGCTTTCTTGCTGTAGTCACAGGCTTCCTGATAAAGTCCGAATTCGTAGGCGATAGCTGCTGTACGCGGATACGTTGTGGCCTTGATATAGGCCGGTCCGAAATCATAACGCTTCATTTCATTGTATGCACTGGACCCGGACAGGGCTGCCAGATACGCTTTCAGTGATACCCTGAGGCCATCCATATCGCCCCTGGCAGCCTGATTTTTCATATTGGAAACAACATCTTTTTGCTGTTTGGGTTCTTCTTTGATCAATTTTCCAGATTGCTCACCCCAGGCTTCATATTTTTTAATCATTTCGCCATAGACGTTTTCTGCTTTTTCTTCACCATATTTCTTGGCAAATTCGGCTTTAGCTTCTCTCATTTCTGCGGCCTGCTTTGCATATGTCTTTTCTATTTGCTCCGCCGTTTCCTGCGCAGAGTATGTATAACCTGACATTTCTGCGGCCTGCTTTGCATAATATGCGGCCTTTTTGCCGTCACCCAACACATTATAAGTTGAGGAAAGATTGTTTAAGGCCCTGTATTTACCCATTTTATACCAGCGTACTTTTTCTGCCTGAACCCTGTCCTTACCGTACATATTTATAGCATAACCAAAATTTTCATCTGGCTCATTTTGCGGGCCTGACCTTAACCCTTCTTCGGTCAGTTGAAGCGCCAATTGCGCGTATTCTATCGCTTTTGAATAGTCTTTTAGATTTTGCAGATAGGTTTCGCAGAGAATCATCACGCTCTGCACCTGAATCGCCCGTTTGCCTTTCTGTTTGGCCTCTTTTAAATGCGTTTGATAGTCTTTGATGATCTGTTCATATTTACCTTGATTTTTTAATTGATAGAACTGCTGGTTCATATTATCAGCGGGCGATAAGGACTGTTGGGAGGAAACACAGCCGGAAATCAAATATAAAAAGACCCATCCGGGAATCCACAAAATGGCCTTAAAGAAAATTTGATTTGTTTTCATGTTTATGCCCCCTTTTTGCGGATGGTTTTAATCTCTTTGTTAAACACATATCTGGATATACATCTCAGATTACCATCGATTGAAAAATATACCCTTATGGCAGACATTACGGTTATGCGTTAGGGGAGTCCTTTTGAGGGGTTTCTCCATTGGATCTATATCTGATCTGGAGTTAAAGTTTGAGAGAAACCGGTATCGTTTTCAGAAAAAAAGAATTAGATCAGGTGGTTAGGAGACTTCACATTTGGATTTATTAAAACACAGGTGACGCAAAATGTCAAATATAATCAATTTGCGTGACTGTCATTTGAGATAATAGAACCGGCTGTCTTTCTCGTACGCCATACGGGCCGTGTTCTTTGCCTCTTCTTCAGAAAAAAGTAGATTATTACAAATGTAATATATCAGATGTATCAATACTATAACCAAATATCTTGTCTATAAAGAATATTTGGATTTAATAATATTTTTTAGAATTTAGATAGAAATATATAACTATTTATTATTATAAATAATATTTGATGTTATATAATTTTGTTCCGCCGATGCTGACAGGTAGAATTAATAAATTTGTATACCAAATAAAAGACTTGACAAAGAATTTAAGGTATATGATATATCAAAAACACAATCCAATTGGGGTGTAACCATTTATCCCGATATTTTCATCTTCAGCTTGTTAAGAAAAGAGGGTTTCTGTGATGCCAAAATTTGCGGCAATAAAGCAGCCTGAATCGCTGGCCAAAATGGCATATGAAGCCATCCGCAATTCCATCCTTTCCGGCCAGTGGGAAATTGGAGAGCTGTACAATGAAAAGGCAATTGCGGCTGACCTCGGTATTTCGCGTACACCGGTCAGGGAGGCACTTTTGGAGCTTGCCTCCCAGGATCTGGTCATCTTTTTGCCTCGCCGAGGATTGATGGTTAATCGCTTCACCCGGCGTGATGTTGATGAAATTTTTGAATTGCGAAAAGCCATCGAACTGGCGGCGGTGGAAAAAATCACTGAAGCCTCGCCTCCGTTTGATCTTTTTGAAATCGAAGAATCTTTGCTCAAGCAGCGCAGAGCAGCAAAGCAAAAGGATTATCTCGCATTTATGGAGGCGGACAGAATGTTTCACACCCGGTTCAGCGAATTAACCGGCAATCGCCGCTTAATTGCTACCCTGGAAAACCTCAGAGATATGATTCACTTGATGGGCACAAAGGCGCTAGCGTTGGAGGGAAGGGCACTAAAGGTAATCGAAGAGCATCAGATTATTTTTGATTCAGTAAAAAAGGGAAAGTCCGAGGAAGCCCGCCAAGCCATGGCCTATCATCTGGATCAGAGCAAAGGAGCGGTTGTAGAGTCTGAACTTTAGTAAGGAGAGCAACATGCGTATGCGGTCTTTTGACTACTGGGAAGCTCCCAGTTTAGATGAGGCGCTGACTGAACTTGGAATTGCAGGAGCGGATACCAAAGTCATTGCCGGAGGTACCGATCTTGTTTTAAATATGAAAAAGAAAGATGTTCTGCCCTCCAGGGTAATCAGCCTCCATAACCTCAAAGAATTGGATTTCGTCCTAAAACAAGATTCAACGGTTCGGATCGGTGCTTTGAGCAGACACGCCGATCTTGCTGTAAATCCCTTGCTGAAGAGTCATTTTCCAATCTTGTGCGAAGCCGTCGGTCTTATCGGCTCTTGGCAGATTCGCAATGTCGGCACGATCGGCGGCAACATCTGCAATGCATCACCTGCGGCCGACTCAGCTCCTCCTTTGCTGGCGTTGGATGCCCAGCTCATCCTGGCATCCCAAAAAGCTGAAAAAAAAATTGCCCTGGAGTCGTTTTTTACCGGGCCGGGGGAAACCGTTTTAGAAGCCGATCAGATTTTAAAAGAAATCGTAATTGACCTTCCCAAACAACCTTCGGCAGGATGTTATCTGAAACTTCGCAGAAGGAAAGCGGTGGATATATCACTGGCCGGAGTGGCGTTTCAGGCCGAAACCGGGTCCGACGGAAAGACTCTGGCCCGGATCGGCATTGCGCTGGGCGGTGTCGCGCCGACGCCGGTAAGAGTTCCGGAAGCCGAAGCAATGCTTGTTGGATTGTCTGTCGATGAGGCCATGACAAAAGTAACCGACTGCGGCAAAATTACGGCCAAAGCGGCCCGCCCCATCGATGACGTCCGTGCCACGGCTTCGTATAGACGTACCATTGTAGATGTTTTTCTGCATCAATGTGCACAAAAAGTACTGAGTACTCTCAAAAACGGCGGAGGAAATTAAAAAAATGCGCGTTCCGATCCATATCACCGTCAATGGCGAAGAATATTATTTGGATGTCAAACCCAATCGGGTTCTTCTGGATGTTCTGCGAGAAGACTTGGGCTTGACCGGCACGAAAAAAGGATGCGGTCTGGGCAAGTGCGGGGCCTGTACCATTTTATTGGACGACCGACCGGTTCATTCCTGTTTGCTGCTGGCAGCGCATGCGGACAGAAAAAAAATCACGACGATTGAGGGCATGGCCGCAGAAAAACCGCATCCGCTTCAATCCGCCTTTGTTGAAAAAGGAGCCGTTCAGTGCGGTTTCTGCACTCCGGGAATGGTCAATGTGGCCAAGGCCCTGCTTGACACTAGCCCGAACCCCGACGAAACTGAAATCAAATTGGCGATTGCCGGTAATTTGTGTCGCTGCACCGGTTACAACCAGATCGTTTCGGCAATCCAATCCTGCACCCCATCAACGTCAAACCCCCGGGCAGCGGAAAGGGGGGAATCCAATGAGTGAATTAGACATTGTCGGCGAATCCTATCCTCAGATCGATGGGATGCAAAAGGCCATGGGCAAAACGAAATTCGTTACGGATTTGGTCTTGCCGGGCATGCTCTACGGACGCACGCTGCGCAGCCCTTACCCCCATGCGAATATAATAAATATTGACACTTCCAGGGCCAAGGCCCTTGCCGGCGTCAAAGCGGTCGTCACTTATGCCGATACGCCGGGCATCAAATTCGGACCGCGCTCAGAAGACTGGACTATCTTTGCGGCTGACAAGGCCCGCTTTCACGGAGATGAGGTCGCCGCCGTGGCCGCAATTGATGAAGATACGGCCGAAGAAGCCCTGGAGCTGATCGAGGTCGAGTATGAAGCGCTTCCTTTTGTAACCGATCCACTGGAAGCCATGCAGCCGGGAGCCCCCCTGGTCCATGATGACAAACCGGCCAATATTGCCGCCGAGTTCAATATTGAAGCCGGTGACGTCGATCAAGCCCTTGACGATTCCCACATCATCTATGAAGAGCGTTACTACCTCAACCAGGTGTACCAGGCCTATATGGAACCCATGGCTGCGCTGGCGGACGTTGATCTGTCCGGACGGATAACCATGTGGACCGGAACCCAGATTCCGAACATGATGCGCATGACCTACGCCAAGGCCCTTGGCATTTCAGTGGATAATATCCGGGTCATCGTTCCTGACTACGGAGGAGCCTTCGGCGCTAAGATGGAAAATAATATCCATCTCGTGGCCGCGATTTTGGCCCAAAAGGCGCGAACAGCGGTGAAATTAGTCAATACGCGCCATGATGATTTTATTGCC
The DNA here is from genome assembly GCA_964530095.1 of uncultured Desulfobacteraceae bacterium. Lineage (GTDB taxonomy): Bacteria > Desulfobacterota > Desulfobacteria > Desulfobacterales > CAZHA01 > CAZHAH01. Next base: position 22,218 of record CAZHAH010000055.1, read on the forward strand.
GGCAACCCGCGCGTACCCATGGTCATCGACATAAAACTGGGCGCCACCAGAGAGGGTATCATCACCGGCAAAGAGGTAAAGGTTGTGGGTTCAGCCGGCGCCCGGCTGGTGTATTCCATGGTGATTGTGGCTACGGCCTGCTACCGGGTTGACTCGCTGTATCGTTTTCAGCATGTGCGTTCAAAAGGGTATACCGTTTACACGAATACGGTACCCACGGCTTGCTTCCGTGGTTTCGGCAACTCTCAGATGACGTTTGTACTTGAATCGGCTTTAGACATGATTGCCGATCAGCTCAACATGGATCCGGCCGTGCTGCGCCTAAAAAACGGTATCGGACCGGGCGAGACCAGCATTCACGGCTGGAAAATCACCAGCTCGGGGTTAAAAGAGTGTGTCATCCAGGCCACGCAGAAGGCTGACTGGAAAAAGAAGCGGCAGCAAAAAGAACCTCTCAAAGGAATCGGGCTTTCGTGCTGCAACCATGTATCCGGCAACCGTCCCTTTGCGCGTGAGTTTGACGGCGGCGCAGGTATCGTCCGGATTGGAAGGGACGGCCGGGTGACGGTATATCACGGCGAATCGGATATGGGCCAGGGCCAGAAAACCACCTTTGCCCAGATAGCGGCCGAAGGTCTGGGGGTTCCTTTGGAGATGGTTCACGTGGCCGATGTGGATACGGATATCTCCCCTTTCGGTCTGGGAAGTTTCGCCACCCGGGGAACATTGATGGGCGGCAACGGCGTACTGGCCGCCGCCAAAGATGCCTTCCGGCAGCTGGCCGAAATCGCTGCGGAATTACTTGAAGCCAGGGCGGAAGACATCGATTGTCGTCAGGGTAAATTTTTTGTCGGCGGTTCTCCGCAAAAGAGTTTGCCGTTTCAGGAGGTTGCCGCCGAGGCCACGTTCGCCCGGCATGGGGCGCCGGTGGTTGGAACCGGATTTTACCACCCACCGACGGTATTGCCGGATCCCGAAACCAAGTACGGTAATATTTCTCCGGCCTACCCCTTTGCGTGTCAGATTGCCGAGGTGGAAGTCGATCCTAGCACCGGCCAGGTGACCGTGACAAATTTTGTGGGTGCCCACGATGTCGGCCGGGCCATTAATCCGATGGCCACGGAAGGACAGATCCGGGGAGGTATCACCCAGGGGCTGGGCTGGACACTGATGGAAGATATGGCCTATGAAGAAGGAAAGTTAATCAATCCGGACTTTGTTGACTATATCGTTCCGAGTGCTTTGGATGTACCGGATATAAAACCGATTCTGGTTGAGCCGATCGAGCCCAATGGTCCTTACGGTGCCAAAGGCATCGGAGAGCCGGCCTTAAATCCAACCATGGCGGCCATCACCAATGCGATTTACAACGCCACCGGAATCAGAGTCAAAAGGCTGCCCGTTTCACCTGAAAAGATTCTCACCGAGCTAAAAAAGATTGGAAATAGATGATTCATTTTTGCCAATTATATCACTTTGAGAAAGAACCAATAAAAAGGGAGGAAGATTGCTATGCCTAAACCCGAGATTGAATTTAAGGACTATGATACCCACTACGAATGGCGCCCGGTGGAAGGCGACACTTTTGGGATTAAAGAAAAAATTCTCAGCCAGGACCCTGATACAGGCGACTACACCCGCATGCTGAAGTTTCCGCCGGGCATTGAAACCACAGAGACCCTGATCCATGATTTTTGGGAGGAAGTTCTGATCGTGGAGGGCAGCCTTTATGACATTGCCAAAAAAGAAACCTTCCTGCCGGGATATTATGCCTGTCGCCCACCGGGAATGACCCACGGGCCGTATAAAATACCATATGGATGCGTCACTTTTGAAATCAGATACCATAAAAAGTAAACTAAATTGATTATTGACGATTGTCTATTTGTGGGATGCGATCTGATTTAAATAGTTAATACTTAATGATATGCAAATGTTGGAGCGAAGCGACATCCACCAATTTTCAATCTTCAATTTTCGATATTCATTTTTTTGGATTCCGGCTTGTTTGGATTAGGAAGGAGAAAAAAATTGGAACTAGATCTCGTGCTGGAAAATAAACAGGAGCGCCGGCCGCTGTCATTCAGCTACAGCCGTATGATCAACGCCGGCTATGTAGGCAAAAATCAGGCAGAAGTTCGCCGGCACATAGAGGAGCTGGCCGCCAAGGGCATTCCCGGGCCGAAATCGATACCCGTTTTATTTCCGGTGGTTTGCAGCGCCCTGACAACTGATTCGCAAATTGAGGTCTATGAAAGTGAAACCTCCGGTGAAGTGGAATATGTCCTTTGTATCGTCACAGAAGACGAAGTATATGTCGGATTGGGCAGCGACCATACGGACCGCCATCTGGAAGAAACCGATATACCGCGGGCGAAACAGATTTGTCCCAACTTGATGAGTCGGACGGTTTGGCCCCTGGATGAGATTGAAGGACACTGGGATGATCTTCTTATGAGCGCCAGTGTTGTAAAAGACGGCCAAGACTCCCTCTACCAGGAGGGCCGTCTGGGGTTGCTTTTGAATCCGGCGGAACTGATGGCGTTTGTAAAAAGCAAAATTCCGGGCCCTTTGGAGAATCTGATCCTCTATTCAGGGACCATGGGAATGCTGACAGGAGAATTTGTTTTCGGTGAAAAATTTTCGGCCAAATTAATTGACGAAAAATTCAATCGTCGCCTGGAAATTTCTTATGACGTAAAACCCCTGGATTACCTCTAACCAATAACTCCCTTCGGGGTACGAAAGAAGGAAAATGATGAAAGTCGCGTCAATTCAGATATCCGTCGTTGAAGGAGATAAAACTGCTACCATTGACAAAGCCATTGAAAATATTCACCGCTGCCAAGGCATGGATCTTGTCATTTTACCGGAAATCTGGAACGTCGGCTTCATGAGCTTTGACCGCTACGTTTCTGAAGCCGAAGGCAGGGATGGGCAAACCCAAAAAAGGCTGCGCGAAGCGGCAAAAGAGATCGGTGCCTATTTGCACACGGGCAGCTTCGTAGAAGAAAAGCTCGGCCAATACTACAATTCCAGTTATCTGATATCGCCTGGCGGCGATGTTCTGGCCAACTATCTGAAGATTCATCTCTTCGGTTACAATTCCAAAGAAACCCAGATTCTGACTCCCGGTGATACGGTCGTCGTGGTTGATACGCCCATCGCTAAAATCGGTCTGGCCACCTGTTATGACCTCCGCTTTCCGGAGCTGTTTCGCACAATGACCGAAAAGGGAGCCGAAATTTTTCTAGTGTGCTCTGCCTGGCCCTATCCGAGGCTTGAGCACTGGCTGATGTTGAACAGGGTGCGTGCCCTGGAAAACCAGTGTTTTTTGATGTCATCCAATTCCGTAGGTTTAAATCAGGGTGTCCAGTTTGTCGGCCACAGCATGATCACAGATCCCTGGGGTACCGTGTTGGCCGGTGCCGGTGATAAAGAAGTCATTATCAAGTCCGAAATTGACCTTGATGAACTGACCGCTGCGCGAAAGCAATTTCCGGCTCTGGCCGACCGCAAAGATTGGCTGAAGTGAGCAGGGACATAATTGAATATTGTCGATTGAATATTGAATATTTAAGGTTCGCCTCCGGCGGATCAATTTAAAAAAAGATGATAAATATGACAGAGCGAAGCGACATCCACAAATATTCAATCTTCAATTTTCATTAGTCAATTCCAACTTGTCCGGGTTAGGAGAAAAGGAGAGCCAGTATGGCAGATTTAGCAATCAATTTTTGCGGCGTTCGCATCAAAAATCCCCTGGTGGCGGCTTCGGCCGAGCCGACTTTAAACGCCGGCAATATGAAAAAATGCATTGATACCGGAGCAGGTGGTGTCATTGCCAAAACCATGACCGATTCACCGGCCATGCGGGAGTTGACTACCCGGGCTAAATGGCGCTTTTTAAACCAGCGCCATGAAGTCTGTCACGGGAAGGTCCCGCGCGGTTTCAGTCTTTATAGCCGCAGCGGTCTGGCGATCGAGCCACCTGAAGATTTTATAAAGGAAATCAAAGAAACGCTGAAATATGCGCATGAGAATGATGCCGTCGTCATCGGCAGCATCGGTTCGATTGAGCTCGACGGTTGGGTGACTTTGGGCAAGCAAATGGAAGATGCCGGCGTGCCGCTCATCGAGCTGAATTTTGGTTGCCCGCATCCAAAACTCATGCCCGGCGTACGCACCGGTATGAATGTTGGCCAGGATTTTGACTATGCCTGCGAAATCACGCAGGCCGTAGCCGAAGCCGTCCGGGTTCCGCTTATGATCAAAGTGACCCCTCAGGTGGCTGACCTGGTGGAATTTTCAGGAAGGCTCAGAGATGCCGGTGCAGCGGCGGTTACCCTGACCAATCGTTTCATCGGTTTTGTTCCCGACATCGAAACCGGAAAAGCCTTGATATATGGACAGGCCGGTGTCGGCGGTCCCTGGACCAAGCCGTTGACGCTGCGCTGGATCAATGAAGTCCGAAAGGCCTACGGCGGAGAAATTTTTATCGCCGGAACCAACGGTGCCTATGACTGGCGCGACATCGTCATGTTTATCATGAGCGGCGCCCACATCGTGGAAATGTGCTCGGCGGTGATGTGTTATGGCTACAGCTGGCTGGGGAAGCAGGTCGAAGGCCTGGAAAAATTCATGGATGAGAAAGGCTACCAGACCATCGATGAAATGCTCGGCATCGCATCGGATGCTGCCATGGCTTACGGCGATATGCCTGCTGAAAAGGCACGCGTAATTGAGGAAAACTGCATCAATTGTAAGATGTGTCTTAAAGCCTGCTTTTCCGATGCCATGCAAGATGGAGAAAAGCGTACCTGGGTAAATACCGATAACTGTGTCGGCTGCGGTGGATGCTATTCGGTGTGTCCGGCGGAGGGAGCCATCGAGATCGAAGTCGTATCCTAATCCGAAATATGCAAACCGATACTACAACAGCATCAGCTGGAAATACGTTTCCCGATAAAATCGATAATGTCTTTCCATCGAAATGGTGGCGTATATGAAACCGCTTATTCAATTTTTATCAGAGCAGGAAGTGAAAATCCTTCACGACCAGTCGCTGCAGATTTTAAAAGAAATCGGTATGCGACTTCCCCATGAGGAGGCACTCGGGCTGATGTCGCAAAACGGGGCCCAAATTGTGGATGAAAATGTGGTTCGTATTCCTAAACAATTGGTGCAGGCCGCCATCGAAGCGGTACCGAAGCGCAAAGATGTTACTCTGTATGGCCGCGATCCCAAACATGATGTTACCTTCGATAAGCACGAACCGGCCCTGGCCTGTATGACCATGGCGGTTAACGTCATCGACCCGCATACCCGGCAGAAACGACCGGCGACCAACGATGACCTGGCGGCCTTGACTCGAATGGCCGATCAATTGGAAAATATTCGCGTAAACGGTGGTCTGGTGACGCCCCAGGAGGTCCCGGGGGAATTCAACGATTGGTACACATGGGCCACCACCATTAAAAATACCACCAAACACATTACGGGCGGGATGCTGGGAGCCCGGTGTGTGCAGGACGCTGCCAAAATGGGAGCGCTTGCGCTGGGTGATGAGAAACGCTTCCGTGAAAGACCGTTCATCTCCGGCTGGGTTTTGACCCTGCCGCCTTTCGGAATCGATTCAGAATCCCTGGAAGCCCTGATGGAAATGAGCCGGTGGGAAATACCGGCAATGCTGAGCTCCGGCCCCATATTGGGGACATCTTCGCCGGTGACGCTGGCCGGCGCTATTGCCCAGACACATGCTGAAATTTTAGGGTGCATTACGGTATCCCAGCTGATAAATCCCGGAGCCCCGATTGTGTACACCAGCTTTGCCCGCGGGATGGATATGAAGAGCGGCAACATATCCATGGCCTGCCCCGAATTCGGAATTCTTAAAGTTGCCATGGCTCAGATGGGAAAATATTTAGATCTGCCGATTCGAATGCCGTCGATGCTAAGGGATTCCAAGGTGTTGGATGCCCAGGCCGGATTTGAAACCGGTATGATCGGTACGGTAACCGGACTGATTGCTGATCTAATGGACGGTATGCAGCTCGATATGGATCTTGTGGTGGATTTCCCAGATCTTGTGTTTTGTGACGACTGTATGGCAGGCATCCGTCGCATGGCCCGCGATCTCGTGGTTGATGAAGATTCGCTCGCTCTGGAAGTCATGCAAGCGGTCGGCCCCGGAGGCACATTTCTTAGTCATGATCATACTTTTGAGAATTTTCGTAAAGAATTATGGACTCCAAAATTGATAGAGCGCAGAAATTGGGATTTATGGGAAACAGACGGCTCTGCGGATATATTTAAGGTGGCCGAAAAAAAAGCTCTGGGAATGCTGGCCGTTGATCCCGCATCTTTGCTATCGGCTGAAACTGAACATAAAATTGATGATATTGTTGGCGAGGTACAGGGAAATGGGTATAGAAAAGAATAAGATAATTACCTCAGACTTTGACATACCACCCGGTCTGATCGACCTGGGCATCGGCCAGCCCGGCATGTCGCTCTTGCCGCTGGCATCGTTGGCGCAAGCCGCCGAGCATTGCCTCGCCCAGGATAATCCCTATATATTAGCTTACGGCGCAGAGCGCGGAAACTGGTACTTCCGTAATGCGCTGGCCGGGTTTCTCAGTAAACAGTATAAATTCAGCGTTGATCCGGATCATCTTTTTACCACCACGGGAGCTTCGCAGGGACTGGATTTTATTTGCCGGTTGTTCACCCAACCGGGCGATACCGTTTTTGTTGAGAAACCGACCTATTCGTTAGCTTTAAGATTATTTGCCGATCACCGGCTCAATGTTGTGGGGCTGCCTATGGACGAAGAAGGCCTCATCATCGAAGCTCTTGAAGAAGCGCTGGCGCGTGAGAGGCCGGTTTTTCTTTATACCATTCCAACTTTCCACAATCCTTCAGGCCGCACGCTTTCGGCAGCCCGCAGAGAAAAATTGGTTCAGGTAAGCCGGGATTACGAATTTATGATCGTGGCCGATGAAGTATACCATCTGTTGTCCTACACAAAGACGCCTCCGCCGCCCATTGCAAAACACACCGAATCGAAGACGATCCTTTCACTGGGTTCATTCTCAAAAATACTGGCGCCGGGCTTACGGCTGGGCTGGATTCAGACCCATCCGGATTTGATGGACCGACTTATCAATAATGGGTTGATATACAGCGGCGGCGGCTTGAATCCTTTTACCTCGGCGATCGTCCAGAGTGTCATTGAGCTAGGTTTGCAGCATAAACAGCTAGAGCATCTAAGATCAGTATTCTCTCAGCGCATGCACGCCTTAAACTCAGTCTTGAGAGAAAACCTTCAGGATTTTGTTTACTTCGATGAACCGGGGGGTGGCTTTTTCACATGGTTGCGTCTCCCGCAAGGTGTTGATGCGGAGAAAATTCTGCCTGAAGCCAATAAGCATAACGTTGGTTTCCTACCGGGTGCAAATTTTACCCAAGAGCAGGATTTGAAAAATTATATACGCCTCAGTTTTGCATATTATGAAGAGTCCGAACTAAAGGACGCAGCTGTGCGGTTATCCACTGTTATCAAACGGAGCTGATGACAGCTGCCCGCGCTGCCGATCGGCGGGAAGCTTGCGAATATCGAGGTCCATCCGATAGTTATTCCTTCAATTCTTCATCGGTTAAGATCTGACATTGTATGCTCATCGCTTGTCGCAGTTGTGAAATCATCCGCCAAAAATCGGCTGATAAATACGGATAAAATCTCCCTTTTTTAGTGTTTTGTCGGCCTTTACCAGACGGCCTTGCACGGAAACAAGGCCGATATTGGATTTGGGAATATCTAACTGGTCAATAAGATCGCCTACCTTGGCATCTTTCGGAATCTCAAGCTCAAAACCGCTTAATGGATCGTGATCCGGAAATTCTTTTCCCAACGTTCCGAACAATCTCACTGTTACCTTCATAACTCTAATGGCCTCATAAAAAGCCTCGAATTCAACTATAGCAAATGATACCGATGCTCGGCCTCGGTATCATTTATGGAATGAACTTACCTCGAAATTCGTTACAATTTTTGTGCGCTGTATATTGTAGTTCATCTTCGTAGTTCTACAACATATATTAAGTTCATTAAGAGATGGCTATGTAAAAAGGTTCATATACAAGGCGTATTGTTTTTTCAGAAACGAGGCAATACATGTAGTATGCCGAGTGTCTGAAAAGATATTACAACGCAGTAGATGGGACTTTTGACGACGCCATCAACCGTTGTCCGTTAAAAATCGAAGGTCTGGTCCATCTCCTCATCACTGACGACGACAACCTTGTTATGAGGCGGCAAGGGTTCCTCATAAAACATCTTCGGCAGTCTGTCGTCCTTGCGGGTAAAACCGGCATTGCGATTAAATTCCCTTTCTACCTTCAGAATACGGGTACCCATCTCCGTCCAGTCCTCCTCGCTAAAGGGTTTGCCCGACTTTGCCGCGATCATTTTGCAAACGTTGGCCAGGCCTGCGCCAAACCCGCTCTGTGCAAAATCGCACATTCCGATGGAATCCACAGCCGCCATATTGATTTGACTGTTGCGGGACACCTCTACCTGGCCTTCTGCGGAGAACCGATCCAGCGTTCCACCGAACTCCTCCAGGTTCTCGGCCACCACCCATCCGGCCGTGTGGTCACCACCCATGGGTGTTGTGGCATAGGTGACAGCCATCCCCTGTATGGTTCGCGGATCGTAGGCTGCCATGCTCTGATTTTTGACCACCGGCACCCGGTCATGATTGAAATGCTCACCCACGGCTCCCGGGCCGTTGCCGATAATTTTCCCGAACTCGGTTCCTTCTGCCACCGCTTCCACCATCTCTATGGCCGCCCGGGCGTCACCGAAAGCTTTGTATCCCGCATCCATGGCGACCGCAACCGCAACACCCGTGCTGATGGTGTCTAATCCAATATCGTCACATAGAAAGTCCAGTTTCGCGATGGAATCCAGATCGCTATTGCCCAGCATACCGCCCATGGACCAGATGGTTTCATATTCCAAAGAAGAGGTCACATAGTTGCCGTCTTCATCGACGTACTCGTTGGAGCAGCGGACAATACATTGGGCGCACCCCATGTGCGTCGTTTTACCGCCGCGCTTTTTGATGACTTCGGCCATGGTTTCTCCGCTGATTTTTTCAACACCCTCAAACTGTCCTTCGCGGGCATTGCGTGTCGGAAACGCACCGACGGCATTGATCGGTGCCACCAAAATGGCTGATCCCAGCTCTGCCAACCCGGGTGTACCCTCGTCATCCTTGACCGCTTTGGCATATATTTTCGCGGATTCTTTAAAGCTATCCGGATCGGGAAGCGGGTCGGTCGCTTTTCCGCCTTTGGCCACGATAACGGCCTTCAGGCCCTTTGACCCCATAACAGCCCCCAGCCCACCGCGGCCGGCAGCTCTGCAGGGGCGGCCGTCCGCATCGGTGGTCTGGATGGATGCGGCCGTCAACAGAAATTCACCGGCCGGGCCAATGCAGGTAACGCTGTTGTTTTCACCATGGGCCTCTTTTAGTTTTTTCACCAATTCATAGGTCCGCAGCCCTTTGCAGGCACTGCCGTCAAGCAGTTCACCATCGCCGTCGGCATCGATCTTGAGCAGAAAACATGCCCCCTCTGAAGCCTGGCCCTCAACGACAATTGCTGTAATCCCCAGATGGGCCAGGTCTGCAGCAACGGTTCCGCCGACGTTACTCTCCTTGATCCCGCCGGTCAGCGGG
>CAZHAH010000056.1:0-31936 GCA_964530095.1 uncultured Desulfobacteraceae bacterium
TACATCAGTTTTTTAATAATACCTGTATATTGAACGGTTCCTGAATTATTGCTGACTATTTATACTTTTATTTTCTTCGCCTCAAGGAATTTGCAATCGCTGAAGTCGATACGCCTAAATGGCGTGCAGTTTCAGCAAATGAAAGCCCGTAATCTTCAACAAGTTCCTTAATCAGTTGTGCACGGATTTGCGATACGTTCTTTCTTCGACTTCCGGATTTGAGCGCTTTATAACTGACATTTTCCTTTTTGCATACCTTTTCAATTAACCGTACTACTCCTTTTCCCGTATTCCAAGGCGACGCATCGCATTGACAGCCGACCATCCACCATGAGATCTGATCAAGCCACCTCCAACCAGCTCAGGACGTCTACCTTGATCAATACCCTCTTTGACATAATGACGATACGCCCTTTTGGCCTCGCCTTGCTTTTTGCCAAACCATCTGAGAACATAATCTCTTTGTTGCCAGTCGTTTTTGGCTCTGCCCATCAATACTGAGTGACCGCACCAGCGATATCTATCCAGTTTGGCGAGAGATTCCACCAGTTTCGCACACAATGGATATAGATTATGGCTTATGTATAAATAGTAAATTACACTATGATTATGATTGACAGTTTCTTTTTGAATGTATATACTTCAACGTATATACATAACAGAGGCTAATTTTCAAGTCTTGTATGTGTACAAGCTGTGTGCACTTTAGAAAGGAGGCTGTTTTGACGACAACTCGTGTTTTCAAATCAGGTAATAGCCTAGCGGTCAGGCTTCCAAAAGAAATTTCCATCAGGGGCAAGGAACTTGAAATTTTCCACCGTGGAGACGAAATTGTCCTTCGGGAGCCGGCTGAGGGATTGGCAAGGGCTTTTGAGCTGTTGACAAAACTTCCCGACGATTTTCTTGTTGAAGGCCGCCAAGATACGGAGCCACAGAATCGTGAGGGATTGTGATGGCTGGGAAATACTTACTAGACACCAACATTTGTATTTATATTCAACGTCAGAAGCCTAGGAGGGAAACTTGATTCCATGAGGCGAAGCAAAGAGCGGGGGTCGAGTATCACTGATGAGCTAAAATGCCTGTCCAACAAATTTGTTGGACAGGTGAAGAAAATCTTTAAAAATCTGCCTAAACCTATGGAATGGTTATCATTTTTGAATCATGATCTCCCATTACTGCTGTCCACTTGCAAAGAGGTCCAGGATGCCTCAATTCAACATAAACCTGAACAAGTTCAAAGAACGAATTTCAACGAATTGTCAACGGGTCTGTTCAATCAAGCTCGAAGGAAAAAGCGACTAGTCACGTTTTAAAATACTCAACTGGGGTTGGCAAAACTCTGCGTGGGTGGCGGCATAGGCATGTCGATGCTGATTGAAAACGAATTAAGAGTTCATCGATGGCGTCGAGGATTTCCGACTTTTGTATCTCATATACGGATTCCAGAACCCAAAGCATCTCGAGGATAACAACCAGGGAGACCCAAAACTGATTCTTGTCTGCTTCGGCTTGTTTGAAAATTCGGTAAACCGCTTTGGCTTGGACTTTATCGTCTCTTACCAGAAATCGAACCAGTACATTTGTGTCCAAGGCCTTCATTGAGCGTTGCACTTCATTTTTTTGACGATCCCCGCATTCATCTCTTCAGTCGATACCGCCCTGATGCCGGGCTTGTGCAACCTGCCGAAGACATCGTCGACTTTCTTGGATATGGGTCGGAGAAGCGCTTCTCCGTTTTTCGTAACGACAAATTGGATCTTATCGCCCGTACCCAGTCTTAGGGAATCCCGCACCGCCTTGGGAATTGTGACCTGCCCTTTGGTTGTGATGGTTGCCAGGGCCATACATTATCCTCCTTACACTATTTGATATCTTACTTTAGGGTAAGGTAGATTCGTCTGCCTGTCAAGCCGATTATGAAGCCGATTATGAAGTTCGAGGGAGGGTACGCTATTTTTATAAAGCTATGAACTCGACCGAGGCGGTTGTGTCACTTCTTTGTGTCGCTATTCGTCGAAGATTTATTTTTTTTCATGCCAAACCATTTCTCAAGCCGCTGCTTGATGATCTTTTCGTAACCCCGTTCAGTGGGGAAATAGTACCGCTGGCCCTTCAATTCGGGAGGCAAATATTCTTGAAAAATATAACCGTTTTTATGCTCATGTGCATATTGGTAGTCTTTTCCGTATCCGAGTCCTTCCATCAGAGGCGTGGGCGCATTGCGAATATGGAGCGGTACCGGCAGCGAACCGGTTTTTTTTATGGTTTTGGTCACGTTCCCAAAAGCGGCATAGATTCGATTGCTTTTTGGCGCCGTTGCCAAATAAACAGCCGCCTGCGCCAGGGCCAGCTCTCCCTCCGGTTTTCCGAGGAAGTGGAAGGCCTCCTTTGCATTGATCGCCACCGTTAATGCCTGCGGATCGGCATTGCCCACATCTTCGGATGCGAATCTCACCATGCGGCGGGCAATAAATAGTGGATCCTCGCCTGCCATCAACATTCGCCCAAGCCAGTAAAGCGCCGCATCCGGATCACTCCCGCGCAGGCTTTTGTGAAATGCGGATATAAGGTTATAGTGCTCTTCGCCGGATTTGTCATAGTGTAAGGCCTTCACCTGAAGGCTTTGTTCGATGTCATCCAACGTTAATTTTTGAGGTTTAGTTTCGGATCGCTTCCCATGTTCTTTGGCGAACAGGGCAGCGGCCGCCTCCAGTGCATTGAGGACCACGCGCGCATCTCCATCTGCAATTCGAACCAGATGAGCAATGACTTCCGGATCCATATCGAGCTTTAAGCGTCCCAAACCCCTTGACGGATTTTGCAGCGTGTTCTTAATAATAAGGGTGAGTTCGTCGCCAGATAGTCTTTCAAGCGTGATGACCCGGCATCGGGATAGAAGCGGTGGAATCACTTCAAAAGAGGGATTTTCGGTAGTCGCGCCGATAAGTGTAATCAGTCCGCTTTCAACATGGTGTAAAAATGCATCCTGCTGGGCCTTATTAAATCGATGAATTTCATCCACAAAAAGGATGGTCTGCCGTCGGTAAAAGTTCTTTTGCTTTTTGGCCTCTTCAATCACGGCTCGGATCTCTTTTATCCCTGATAAAACGGCTGAAAAATGGATAAAATAGGATGCGGTTTCTGCGGCGACAACACCGGCCAGGGTCGTTTTCCCACACCCCGGAGGGCCCCAAAAAATCATGGAGAAAATCCGGTCTCTTTCGATTGCGTTCCTTAAAATCATGCCATCGCCAACGACATGCGTTTGCCCGATAAACTCATCCAAGCTTTTGGGCCGCATACGTTCGGCCAGCGGGGCTGCGCCTTGCGTATCTTTTAGGGCGTAATGTTCAAAAAGATCCATGGATCACTTTTGGGCACGTCTTTTCCGCTTTCTAAAAATCAAACGGATGGGCGTTTTATCGAGTCCGGCTTCAATGCGGATCTGATTTATCAGATATCGTTGGTAAGAAAAATGAATCTTTTGAGGATAGTTTGTGAAACAGACAAATGTGGGCGGCTTTTCCGCGACCTGGGTGGTATAAAATAATTTAATCCGCCTTCCGCGATATAGGGAAGGTTGGGTTCGTGAAGCCGCCCGTTCGATAATTTTATTGATTTGCCCCGTTCCGAGTCGCATTGTGTACTGGCCGTACACCTCGTCCACAAGGCTAAAAATCTTCTGAGCCCTCAATCCGGTTAGGGCTGAAATTGTCATTGCCGGAGCAAAACCTAAAAATTTGGCCTCATATCTTAACTGCTCAACATATTTGGACGCCGTTCGGCTATCCTTCTCTACCAAATCCCATTTATTCAGCACGAGGATGATGCCGCACCCCCGTTCATAAGCATAACCGGCGATTCTGACATCTTGTTCCGTGATTCCTGCCGCGGCATCCATTAGTATCAGGGCCACATCACATCGCTCCAGGCTCCTCAATGCCTTAATAATCGAAAATTTTTCCAGCTTTTTCGATACCCGTCCTTTGCGACGGATACCGGCTGTATCGATCAAATTGTATGGTCGACTGTCCACATGGCAAACCGTATCAATGGAATCACGGGTTGTCCCGGGAACATCACTCACCAGCACCCGCTCCTGGCCCAGAAGACGGTTCACCAGTGAAGACTTACCCACATTCGGCCGACCGACAATGGCCAATCGGATTGCATCTGTCGATTCTGAACGATGGGAGGGAAGTATTTGAACCAGAGAATCGAGCAAATCCGGTATCCCGTATCCGTGCTCGGCAGAAACGGGATAAAACTCCTCAATTCCCAAATCATAAAAATCTAAGACATTGGGTTCTTTTTCCAGGCCGTCGATTTTATTCACGGCATAAAATACCGGTTTGGTCTCACGGCGCAGGATCTGAATCAGATCCCTGTCAAAGGGAGAAATCCCATCCTTGCCGTCCAGGAGCAGGACAATCACATCTGCGTCTTCCATGGCCTGGTTGACCTGGAAACGAATCTGATGCGCAAAGTCGTCCACATCTCCGTCCACAAATCCACCGGTATCCACCAGGCTGAATTCGATGTCGTCCCAGGTGGCATCCCCGTATATGCGGTCTCTTGTAACCCCCGGGGAATCTTCCACCAAGGCATTCTTAGTGCGTGTGATCCGGTTGAATAGAGTCGATTTGCCGGTATTCGGCCGGCCAACGATGGCGATAATCGGTTTCATGATTATAAAAGAAGCGCTTTCAAGTTCTATGCGCTAGAGAATCTGGCTCAAAAAGAGTTTGGTGCGATCATGCTGTGGGTTTTCAAAGAACTCTGTCGGGGTGTTGCCTTCGACGATCTGCCCGAAATCCATAAAAAGCACTCGATGGGCGACGCTTTTGGCAAATCCCATTTCATGGGACACCACAATCATGGTCATCCCTTCCCGGGCCAGATCGATCATGACGTCGAGGACCTCCTTGATCATCTCCGGATCCAAGGCAGAGGTGGGTTCATCAAAAAGCATCAGGTTCGGTTTCATACAGAGGCTTCGGGCGATGGCAACGCGCTGTTGCTGACCTCCCGAGAGCTGTCCCGGAAATTTTTTAGCCTGTTCGGCGATATGGACCTTTTCCAGGTAATACATGGCCGTTTCTTCGGCCTCCTTTTTCGGAATCTTTCGCACCCAAATCGGGCCCAAGGTCAGATTTTCGACGATCGTTAGATGGGGAAACAGATTGAAATGCTGAAAAACCATGCCGACTTCGGCCCGGATTTTTTCGATATTTTTAATATCGTTTGTCAGTTCGATGCCGTCGACGATGATTCGGCCCCGCTGATGTTCCTCAAGTCGGTTGATGCAACGGATCAGGGTTGACTTGCCGGATCCGGACGGCCCGCAGATAACGATTCGTTCACCTTTGGCGACTTCCAGGTTGATGTCCTGGAGAACGTGGAAATCACCAAACCATTTATGCATATTTCTTATTTCGATAATGGGTGAATCGCTCGGAAGAGCCTGGTTTTTATCTGTATTATCCTGATTCATGGACAACTCTCTTCATTTTGCTGTTTTTACAATTGAATAAATTCGTCTATTTCCTCTCGGTAGCACCCAAACCTATAGGCCGGTATCTAATTCCCTCTCAAGCCGCCGGCTATAGTTGGACATGGAAAAACAACACCCAAAATAAACCGCGGCGATAACGATGTAGACCTCCGTGGAATACGCCATCCATCTGGGATCAGCTAAAACCGTTTGAGTGGTCTTGAGCAGATCTTGCAGGGCGATGATCACCACCAAGGAGGTATCTTTAAACGCCGAGATCAGGATGCTGACCGTTGGAGGGATCACGATTTTCAAAGCTTGTGGCAGAATCACCAGACGCATGGTCATATAATAGTTCAACCCCAGGGATTCGGCCGCCTCATATTGTCCGCGGGACATCCCCTGCAGTCCCCCTCGAACCACTTCGGCAATATATGCGGCGGTAAACAAAATGATCGCCACCTGCGCCCGCAAAATTGGATTAAATGTGACCCCTTCCGGCAAAAAAAGGGGAAACACCACCGAAGACATGAACAACAGGGTGATGAGCGGAACGCCGCGGATGAGCTCTATATAAGTGATGCACATGGATTTCACCACCGGCATCCGGGATTGGCGGCCAAGGGCCAGCAGCACCCCCAACGGGTAGGCGGCCGTCAAACCGAAAACGGAAAGCAGGAGCGTCAAGGGCAGTCCGCCCCACTGGCTGCTTTCAACTGTGGTCAATCCAAAAAGGCCGCCTTTCATGAGCAGCCCCATGACGCACAGGCCGGCCCCCCATGCATAGGCCAAGGATTTTTTCCAGCGCCTTCTATCCTGGCTGACGGCCAACAGGCACACCAGCAGGATCATGGCGATCAGGGGTCGCCAATGTTGTTCATAGGGAAAATAGCCGAAGGTGAGGAAACGGTAGTTGGCGGGTATGATTGACCAGCAGGCGCCGGCCGCATCGCGACACGCCTCACTGTTGGAAATCCATTTGCTGTCGATAAAAGCCCATTTTATAAACGGCGGGATGGTTTTCCAGAAGATAAAGAGCATCACGCAGGTCAGCAAGGAATTAAACCAGCTGTTGAACAGGTTGGTTTTGACCCAACCGATAACACCCACCTCCACTACAGGCGGTTTTATCTTTTTTGATCCTGATTCTGCTGTTGCCAAAAGATCTCCAACAAGCTGAGGTTATTTTCTTTTTTCAATCCAAAATCCGCAATCTAAAATCCAAAATCGTGCCTGAGCGGACTTTATGTTCAGGTACTATTTATCTCTCCACCAATTTCATTTTTTTATTATACCAATTCATAAACGCCGACGTCAGCAGACTTAGGGTCAGATAAACAATCATCATCAGGGCGACGCCCTCGATGGCCTGACCCGTCTGATTGATGGTCGTACCGGCCACGGAAACAAAATCAGGATATCCGATGGCTACCGCCAGAGAACTGTTTTTGGTCAGATTCAGCATCTGGCTTGTCAATGGCGGAATGATGACACGCAGGGCCTGCGGAAGTATCACAAGATTGAGCACCAGACTCGGCTTGAGGCCCATCGACATGGCCGCCTCGGTCTGTCCCTTGCTTACCGACTGAATGCCGGCACGCACCACTTCGGCCACAAACGCCGCCGTATACAGTACGAGCCCGAGCAAAAGGGCGGTAAATTCAGGACTGACGTTAATTCCCCCACTGAAATTGAATCCTTTCAGCGCCGGAATATCCATTGCAGTCGGTGCCCCGCCGATTACCCAGGTCAGCAGCGGAAGTCCAACCAGGATCCCTATAGATACCCGGAAGACCGCAAACGGCTGGCCGGTTTTGGCCTGCCTTTTCTTTGCCCAATTGCGAAGGAAGTAAACCGCTATGCATCCGGCAACGAAGGCGAGCGCCATGTATTTATGTGCCCCATGGGTTTCCGGCACGGCGAACACAAGCCCCCGGTTACTTAAAAAGACGCCGGCAAAAGGATGCAGGGCCTGCTTGGGGGACGGAAGGACATTATAGAATAAAGCGTACCAGAAAAAAAGCTGAAGCAGAATGGGTATATCCTGAAAAACTTCTATATAGACCCCTGCCATCTTCGATATGAGCCAGTTGGAAGAAAGCCGGGTGATCCCGATCAGAGTACCGAGTATGACCGTAAGGGTGATCCCGACTATCGCGACAATCATTGTATTCAGCGCGCCGACTACAAGCGCCCTGCCGTAACTGTCTGCCGCCGAATAGGAGACCAGCGATTCGCCGATTTCAAAGGCCGATTCTTCCTCAAGGAATCCGAAACCGGTTGCGATGGCCTGCCGCTCTAAATTCGCAAGCGTGTTTGAAAGCAGGTAATACCCCAGCAGCGCCGCCATCAGGGCCACCCCGATCTGATACAAAACAGAGCGTTTGCCCGGATCATTCCAGAAGGGAACTGCGGCCTGCTCCTTTAATCCTTCAGTCTCTATATGGGTTTGTCGCATTGGGTCTGCTTCGGGCTGCAAATAAACAGGCCATTAGGCAGGCTGTTCTAAGCCGTGCCTAACAGCCATGTTTGGGATGAAAATTCCTGTAATAACAGGCGCGTCTTTTACTTAAAGGGTGCAGAATACAACAGACCGCCGTTTGTCCAAAGTGCGTTCAGCCCGCGTTCGAGTCCCAGCGGTGTATTGACCCCAACATTGCGTTCGAAAATTTCGCCGTAGTTTCCGACTTGCTTGATGATGTTATAAACAAACTTTTCATCAAGCCCCAGGGCTTTGCCATTACCGGCGCTTACACCGAGGAAACGTTTGATTTTCGGGTCTTTGCTTTTCAGCATTTCATCCACATTCTTTGACGTGATACCCATCTCTTCGGCATTTATCAAGGCCAGTACGGAGTAGTTTACGATATCTTTCCACTGGTTGTCGCCGTGTCGCACGGCCGGTGCCAGGGGTTCTTTGGAAATGATATCCGGAAGAATGATATAATCTTTGGGATTTGGAGCAACGGAACGCGTGCTGGCCAACTGGGATGCGTCTGACGTTAGGCAGTCGCATCTGCCGGCAAAGAAGGCCTTGGCCAGTTCGGCCGTGTTTTCTATAACAACGGGTTTCATTTTCATACCGTTGGCACGGAAAAAGTCCGCCACATTGAGCTCGGTGGTCGTACCCGGAAGAACACAAACAGCAGCCCCATCCAGTTCTTTAGCGCTTTTGACACCCAGTTTCTTGGGAACCAGAAAACCTTGACCGTCATAGTAATTGACCTGAACAAAATCGAGACCCAGGGCGGTGTCTCGTCCCAGGGTCTGGGTACAGTTTCGGGTGAGCACATCAATTTCACCCGATTGCAGTGCCGTGAAACGCGTTTTCGCTGTCAGCGGTGTATATTTTACCTTGTCGGCATCTCCGAACACGGCTGCGGCAATCGCCCGGGCCGTATCAACATCGAGTCCTTTCCAGACCCCTTTTTCATCCGGTTTTCCAAAGCCGAACAGATCACCGTTAACGCCCGCCTGGATAAACCCTTTGGCACGTACGTCCTGAAGCGTTCCGGCCATAGCCGTACCCGACAGGGCAAAAACGACCATTACACAAACAGCCATACACAAATGTAGCTTTTTCATAGCCCTACCTCCTTTTCTGATTATTAACCCGGCAATTAAACAATTGTCATTCCGGCCGTAGCATAGCGGAGAGCCGGAATCCATAACCCATTGTTATGACTGGATTCCCGCTTTTGCGGGAATGACAAGGCAGATAGCATGATTTATATGTTTACTTGCCGGTTTAATAGAATTAAAGATGTGAAGCGTCGACCTTTTAACCTTACGGCTCCCTTAGATTGGTAACCCATTTACCATCTGGTGATTTTTATAGCACAGCCTTTAAATTATTCAAGCCTAAACCCTCCATGAGGGTGACTTTCCCTTGACTTCCGTGGGCATTCCTAGATAATTGAAAAGATACAGCCCTACCCCAGGCCCTTATAGCAACCGCTGACTAAAGGAGTCACATATGAAAAAAGATCAATTTTTTCGACGATGCGGGTTAATTATCCTCTGTTCGATGATAGTCGTCTTGGCCTGTTCCTCAGGATCATATATATATTTGAATTATCGTCTTCCCGCCAAATCGGAAGGATTGGAAAATAAGACGGTTTCAATTGTCTTTAAAGATGAAAGGACCGATCAAACGCTTTTTAGCGACAAGGCCGCCAAAGAATACAAGTTTTTTACGGGAGTTTTTTCTTTATCGTTGCTCCAAGGCAAAAAGAAGAGTGTTTTTTTAGGAACGCATGAACTGCCATCCCTTTTTGAGACGGCGTTTGCCCAGCGGTTGTCGGATTTGGGCGTCACGGTCGCAAGCCAGAAGCCTAGTACCGATCCGGTTTTTGAAATTGTGTTAAAGGAGTTTTTGATCGACTTAAAGGGACGCAATTGGATTGCAGCAATTGTATATGAGATTCATTTAATCCGGGGTTCCAAAATCCTTGCGACTCAAAATATAGACGGCAGGGCCGAAAGACTCAAGGTAATGGGTAAAAGGGATGCCGAAAAAGTTTTAGAAGATATTTTTACCGATACGGTCAACAAACTCGATATTGACAAGCTTTTTACCGACGCGAGGTTGTAGCAACCGGGCCGGCGAATTAGAGGCTTCTAAGCAAAAGGAGAGGTCGAATGAATTCTATAAGGACGATTCTTGTTGTCGATGATGAGGAAACCATTAGAAAGATAGTAAAATTTCACCTTAAAAAAACCGCCAAATATGAAGTCCTCGACGCTGCTAATGGCAAAGAAGCGATTAATCTGGCCAAAAGCAAAAAGCCGGATCTGATTCTACTTGATCTGCTAATGCCCGGAATGAGCGGCAACGATGTCATGGAACACCTGATGAATGATCCGGCCACTAGCAGTATCCCGGTTATTTTTCTCACCGGCGCGGTTACCAAAGAAGATATTAAATCCCAGGGAGGCGTTGTGGGGGGAAGGCGTTTTATAGCCAAACCCGTCGAATTTGAAGAACTCATTTCCGTCGTCGATTCCGTGTTCCAAAAGTAGAATCGCTCCATTTCTGACATTCCTCTTTTCGACCTCAAAATTGCCTGTTCCACGATTCCGAGGCCGTTTTTTCGTCCTCTGCGGCCTTATCCAATACCAACTATTAAAAACGATGTTCTTCGGAAAAAATCCGCATTTCTGAATGGAATACTTTAGAATGCCGTTATTCAGTCGTGGATGGAAACTTGTTAGAGCCCCTCGGCTTGCTTTTCCAGGAAGATGTGATTATAATTTACGATTATGAATATATACGACGAAAAAATACCCAACCCCAAAGAGCTTGAAAAAGAAATCAGTGATTTTCTGGCTAAAAAATTTGGTGCAACCGTCAAGGTTGCCACACCGGTTGTTCTTCCCCAGGAAGACGCCTTCGGCAAAAAAGAAGATGATTCCAAATCTGAAAAGCGGATCAATTTTGACTTAAAGCCGGAAGAATTGGTGGCATATATTGATCAATATATTGTCAAACAAGATATGGCCAAAGCAATTTTGGCTACCAAAATCTGCACCCATTTCAACCGCATCAAACGCTTCGAATCTTCACCCGCTGAAGTCTATGATATGGTCGGAAGCATAAAAAACAACATCCTGATGATCGGCCCAACGGGCGTCGGTAAAACATACATGGTCAAGCTGATCGCTCAAAAAATCGGTGTGCCGTTTGTCAAAGGTGATGCCACCAAGTTTAGCGAAACCGGTTATGTGGGAGGAGATGTTGAAGATCTAGTCCGCGATCTTGTACGAGAGGCGGACGACAACATCGAACTGGCACAGTACGGAATTATTTATATCGACGAAATCGATAAAATCGCTTCAAGCCGGAATTTGATCGGTGCCGATGTTTCTCGCACCGGGGTTCAACGGGCATTGCTCAAACCCCTCGAGGAAACCGAGATCGATTTAAAAGTAGCGCATGATCCGATTTCAATGTTTCAAGAAATTGAACACTTTCGCAAAACCGGCAAGCGTGAAAGACGGACCGTCAACACCAAAAATATTCTTTTTATTATGAGCGGAGCTTTTAGTGAACTGGTCCCGATTATCAACCGGCGCATTCGTAAACAAAAGATCGGATTCGGGGCTTCCATCCCAAATGATCAAGAACAGAAAGAATCCTTACAGCACATCAAATCCGAAGACTTGATCGAATTCGGATTTGAATCGGAGTTTGTGGGCCGTCTGCCCGTTCGGGCAGTCTTTGAGCGGTTGACCGAAGAAGATCTGTTTAAGATCCTGCAAAACCCTAACAACCCCGTGATTCTGGGGAAAAAATTAGACTTTGCCGCCTATGGCATCGATGCCAAATTTGAAGACAAAGCGCTTCGCATTTTGGCTGCCCAAGCGTTTATTGAGAACACGGGTGCCAGAGGACTGGTCAGTGCGGTTGAAAAAGCGCTCCTCGTGTTTGAAAAGAAGTTACCTTCTACCAATATGGTAAAACTGCCGGTCACGGCTGAGGTTATTGAAAACCCTGAGCAATCCCTGCAAACCCTTATTGAGACACCTGAAGGTCAGTTAAATGAGGTCTTTGGGGCGACCGCCCGCATCGAAAAAGAGTATATCAAAAATTATCTTAACGCCAACA
Organism: uncultured Desulfobacteraceae bacterium; assembly: GCA_964530095.1. GTDB lineage: Bacteria > Desulfobacterota > Desulfobacteria > Desulfobacterales > CAZHA01 > CAZHAH01. The sequence goes on from CAZHAH010000056.1 coordinate 12,105, forward strand.
AACACAATTTCGCCAAAAAATATAATCTTACGTTGACGCCATCACGCATCAATACGATCGCGGCATACTACTGCAGGAACATTATGGATGTCGACCAGGTGTTTAAAAAGGTCAAATCATCCTATGACAAAATAAAGAGAATCGAATTATATTTCTTCAAAAACCATGATATTAACATTGTTTTAGAGGATGATGCCGTCGATCATATCATTCAAACGTTTGTCAATGCATCTTCCAATCTAGAAGAGTTTTATCATAAGCTTAAACAGGATTTTGAAGACGGTCTAAAGCTTGCCCGCGAGAAAACCGGTAAAAATCGCTTTTTTATCACCCGTGAAGCGCTAATACATCCCGAAGCATTCATCAGCGCTTTGATTCGTGAAGAATTCATAGAAGCGGCCTCAAAAAGCCTGGAGCACCAAACCTAAACCAACCGCCCGATGGTGAGTAGCCAATAAAAATGATTGGAATATCAAAGCTTTATTGTGGAACGGTAGAGCCTTCCGATGCGCTTCGTTATGGACGGTCATCCTCCCGGCTCCCTTCACATCTGCTTCAGTTTTCGCATGACAAGCGACCGGTCGTTGTCTGGAATATTACCCGCCGGTGCAATTTAAGGTGTGTTCACTGTTATGCCCATGCCAGGAACACGCCAACTGATGATGAGCTAAGCACGGGCGAAGGGATGCATCTCATCGAGGATCTGGCTCGCTTTGGTGTGCCTGTCCTTCTGTTTTCAGGCGGCGAGCCGCTTGCCCGTCCCGATTTACCCGAACTTGCGGCTTATGCGGTTAAAAAGGGGATGCGCGCCGTGATTTCGACCAACGGCACCTTGATTACGCGCCCGATGGCTCAGACCCTCAAACGCATCGGACTGTCTTATGTGGGAATCAGCCTGGATGGGCTGGAAGAAATTAATGACCGTTTCCGGGGAGTCGATGGGGCCTTCCAAAAAGCCTTGAGCGGAATCAATAACTGCAAAGAGGCCGGAATAAAAGTAGGACTGCGCTTCACAATCAATAAGGCAAACGTGGTCGAAATCCCCAAAATATTTAAACTCATCGAAGAAATGGATATCCCGCGCGTCTGTTTTTATCACCTGGTCTATTCCGGCCGCGGATCAAAACTGATCCAAGAAGATTTGTCTCACGCCGAAACCCGCCAAGCCGTCAATCTGATCATTGATCACACCAAAGCGTTGCATGAGAAGGGAAAACCCAAAGAGGTCTTAACGGTCGACAATCATGCCGACGGGCCGCTTCTATTTCTGCGACTTCTGAAAGAAAATCCACCCCAAGCCAAAGAGGTACTTGAACTTCTTACGATGAATAAAGGCAACAATTCGGGCATCGGCATCGGATGCATTAGTTGGAACGGGGAAGTTCATCCGGATCAATTTTGGCGTCATTACAGTTTTGGGAATGTGAAAGACAGGCCTTTTTCGGAAATCTGGACCGACACCTCCGACCCATTAATGAAAAAACTGAAAGAGAAGAAAAAACATGTTAAGGGACGGTGCGTAGACTGTCGCTGGCTCGACATCTGCGCCGGGAATTTCAAAGTGCGCGCCGAAGCGGTCACGGATGATGTGTGGGCGCCTGACCCGGCCTGTTATTTAACCGATGAGGAAATTGCCTGAAAAGCGTCTCGTCTGGCCCAATCTTTTTTATATTTTATAGAGGAAAGTTAAATGTTATTTCCCGATTACCGTCCAAGACGTTTAAGACAAACCGATGCCTTTCGTCGTATGATGCGTGAAACGCGGCTAGCCGTCGACGATCTCATTCTTCCGCTCTTTGCCGTTTCCGGGAAGGGTATCGAGGATCCGATCCCTTCGATGCCGGGCCATTCTCACTTGTCGATCGAAAACCTCTTAAAGGTCGCCCAACAGGCTTACCATCTGGGCATCCCGGCGGTTATTCTTTTTGGCGTTCCGGACCACAAGGACTCCCGTGCCAGCAGCGCCTACGACGAAAACGGTATCGTTCAAATCAGCACCCAAGAATTAAAAAACAAATTGCCCGAGCTAATGATCATCACCGATGTTTGCCTTTGCCAATACACCGATCATGGGCATTGCGGCGTCGTTCACAATCAAATGGTCGACAACGATGCCACCTTGGATCTTCTTGCTCAGACGGCCTTGTCGCATGCCAACGCCGGCGCCGACATGGTTGCGCCTTCGGATATGATGGATGGCCGCGTAGCCGAAATCCGCACAGTTCTCGATGAAAATAACTTTAGCCATATCCCGATTATGTCCTATGCCGCCAAATTCTGTTCCGCCTTCTATGGACCTTTTCGCGAGGCAGCGCATTCGACACCCCAATTCGGTGATCGTCGAACCTATCAGATGGATCCGGCCAACGCCTTGGAGGCCATTCGGGAAGTCATGTTGGATATTGAAGAAGGCGCCGACGTTGTTATGGTCAAACCGGCCCTGCCCTACCTCGATATTATCCGTCGGGTTCGGGATGCGGTTGATTTCCCAGTTGCCGCATGCAATGTCAGCGGCGAGTACGCCATGATAAAGGCGGCCGAACAAATGGGCTGGATTGATGGCGAAAAAGTCATGCTGGAAACATTGACGGCCATTAAACGCGCCGGGGCCGATATGATCATCACTTACTTTGCCATGCAAGCCGCCGAGGTGCTTCAAAAAGGGTTGCGGGATGACTAACGAACAGCGCCATCAAAATCAAAACCACTTAAAGCCGCCCGCCAGGGGTCACGGCGCCTCTCTGCGGCTTGTTGCCTGGGAAATCACCCGCAACTGCAACCTTGCCTGTGTTCACTGCCGGGCGGCAGCCACCTTGGGGCCACATCTCGGAGAATTGGATACCGACACGGCCTTGCAGCTTGTGGATCAAATTGCCCTCGCCGGGTCACCCATTGTGATACTGACCGGAGGTGAGCCGCTGTTACGATCTGATATATTTGAGATAGCCCGATACGGTACCCAAAAAGGACTGCGCATGGTGATGGCTCCCAACGGGACGCTCATCACCGAACATTCGGCCCGACAAATGGCCGCTGCGGGAATTAAAAGAATCAGTATCAGTTTAGATGGCGCAACTCAGGAAAAACATGATCGTTTCCGGGGAGTCAAAGGTGCCTTTGAAGGTTCATTGCAGGGTATCAAAATGGCCCAAAAAGCCGGCGTTGAATTCCAAATCAATACCACGATCACAAAGTCCAACCTTAACCAGATTCCTTTGATTCAGGAATTGGCTGTGAAGCTCGGGGCCGTCGCCCACCATATCTTTCTTTTAGTTCCTACCGGCCGCGGAAAATACATTGTCGATCAGGAAATCGACGCTAACGAATATGAGAACACATTAAACTGGTTTTATGACCAATACAAAAAAACGCCTTTACAATTGAAAGCGACCTGCGCGCCCCACTATTATCGCATTCTCCGACAAAGGGCCAAAAAAGAAGGCATCTCGATTACATTTCAGACCCACGGATTGGATGCCGTTACGCGGGGCTGTTTGGGTGGAATCGGATTTTGTTTTATTTCTCACCGGGGTATTGTCCAGCCCTGTGGGTTTTTGAACTTGAACTGTGGTGATGTTACCCTAACCTCGTTCTGCGATATATGGGAGCACTCCGAAACGTTTCTTTCATTGCGCAATTTTGATAATTTGAAAGGGAAATGCGGCGTCTGTGAATATCGCAAGGTTTGCGGCGGGTGCCGCGCCAGGGCCTATGAGGCCACTGGAGATCACCTTGCGGAAGAACCGTTGTGTATTTACCAACCGGCGGCGATGGCCAGATCGTCTGCAGCCTAAGCGCCCGTTTTTCTACATGTTTTCGCATTAAGAACCGGCCTAAAAGGATTTTATAATGAAAATCAATGATCTGATGATCCCGAATCCCATCACTATCACCGAGAAAGCTTCCATCACCGAAGCGATCGAACTCATGAAGTTGAATTCCATCCGCCACCTTCCAGTGGTGTCGCCCAAAAAGCACATCCGAGGCTTTGTGACCCTCGCCGATCTGAAACAGGGTATAATCCCTTCGATGCTGGGAGATCTGACGCTTTCCGATTTGATGATCCGAGATCCCATCATGGTGGCTCCGGATGATGACATCGAAATTGCCGCCCAGCTTATTTATAAATACAAAATTGGTGGGATGCCCGTTGTAAAAGGAAAGCAATTGGTCGGAATCATTACGGAATCAGATATTCTAAGAGCGTTTATCGATATGATGGGCATCTTGACTGCCAGTTCACGTATCGATGTTGAAATTGGTACCGAACCGGGTGAATTGCAAAAGGCCATGCGGATCATCAATGAAAATGGCGGTGATATCGTCAATGTCGGAATGACGGCTCAAAAAGCAAATAATAGAGTCTATTATTTCCGGTTGTCGGCCTGCAAAACAAAAATAATCAAAGAGGCGTTAGAAAATCAGGGCTATCACGTGTTGGCCGCCATGGATTAAATTGTGTCCATCGCTTAGTCCAATCCTGTTTCTTTCTTGACACTCATTGCAGTTTGAATATATTTTTCCGTGCGTATTAGGCTTAAACGAGTAACTACATGGATCTTATTTCCGCAAAATCCCCGATATCAATTTTGGGAAGCTGGACCATTTTTCTGATACAGAAAATGGGGCGCGTGGCCGTCTTTTTCATAGAAGGCTTTGTGCACATTTTCACCCCCCCCTTTCAAATCTCGAAGACGATTCATCAGATCTATTTCATCGGTATGAAATCGGTATTCGTCATTTGTCTTACCGGCGCATTTACAGGAATGGTCCTCGGTCTCCAAGGCTATTATACGCTCATAAAATTCGGTTCCGAGGGTCTGTTGGGCGCGGCTGTGGCCCTTACGCTGATTCGCGAACTGGGGCCGGTGCTGACTGCCATAATGATCGTCGGCAGAGCAGGCTCGGCCATGGCCGCCGAAATTGGCATCATGCGGATTTCAGAACAGATCGATGCACTCGAAACAATGGATATCAATCCGATCCGTTTTTTGTTAAGTCCCCGGCTTGCCGCCGCTCTGGTCAGCTTTCCCCTTCTCACTGCCATCTTTGATGTTATCGGTATCTTTGGGGGATATCTGACGGGTTCCCTTCTCCTTGGCGTCAGTCCGGGCATTTATTTTTATCGGGTCGAGTCGACTGTTGTAATGGAAGACATTACGGGCGGATTTATCAAATCGATTTGTTTTGCGATTGTCGTCGCCACCATTTGTTGCTTCAAAGGCTATTTTACGCATATGCGCAAAGAAGGATTTGGCGCCAAAGGCGTGAGTCTGTCGACGACTTCCGCTGTTGTTGTTTCGTGCGTCCTGATACTCATAAGCGACTATATTATAACATCCTTTTTGCTTTAAATACCATGAAACAACCCTTTATCCAGCTGCAACAAGTTCATAAAAGATTTGGCGATGTGGAAGTGTTGAAAGGGGCCGATCTGAATATCTATCAAGGCGAGGTCATAACCGTTATCGGGAAGAGTGGGGTCGGAAAAAGCGTTCTCTTAAAACACATTATCGGATTGATAGAGCCGGATTCCGGAACAATTCTATTTCAAAACAAAGCCCTTTCCAAAATGAAAAAAAGAGATCGCCGGCAATTAAAGCGTCGATTCAGTTACATGTTTCAAGGCACGGCACTGTTTGATTCCATGACGGTCTCTGAAAATATTGCCCTCCCCTTAAAAGAAAGAACATCGTTGTCGCCTAACGAAATTCATAAAAGGATTGCGGACAAAATGGACCAGCTCGATCTTCATCAGATTGATCACAAATTTCCATCCCAGCTTTCAGGCGGCATGAAAAAACGGGTGGCCCTAGCGCGAGCACTTGTGACCGATCCCGAGATCGTTTTATTTGATGAGCCGACCACGGGTCTCGACCCGATTCGAAAAAACGCGGTCCACAGTATGATTTCCGACTACCAGAAACAATTTGGATTCACCGCTGTCGTTGTCAGTCACGAAATCCCGGATATTTTTTATATTTCCCAGCGCATTGCCATGCTCGATGAGGGGAAGATCCTTGTGGAAGGGACTCCGGAAGAAATCCAGAGTTCCTCCGAGCCGGGGGTTCAGCAGTTCATCCACGGACTCCAAAGCCGCCAGGATGAATTGACCGGTCTGGCGACTTTGCCGCAACTGGAAACCAAGTTCAAAGAAGAAATGGAAAGGCTCCGTCGTCACCAAATCGCCTTTTCGCTGGTTATTTTTAGTTTTCAAAACCTGAATGAAATCAAAAATAAAATGGGACCCCTGGCGGCTCACAGTGTTTTGAAAAACTTTGCCGTTCAAATTCAACACCATATCCGCCTTATCGATACCTGTTCCCGATACGGTCTTGATGAAATCATCTTACTCTTTCCGAACACGAATTTTGAACAAGCCCGGTCGGTTTGTAATAAACTGGCCCGTAAGATAAAGGGTTCCGAAATTTTGGAGATACCGCCCCGCCCTGATTTTTGCTTTAGCGTTAAAGCCGGGTTTGTGGAGGTAACAGGGGATCACCCCCTGGAAAAGGTTATCGCTGATGCGGAGTCGGCCCAAAAACCATTTTACGAGTTTCAAATCTGCTAGATCTGGGCCCATCTTGGCTGGCCTGCACTTGCTATTCATTAAGCAAATCCGGCGGATTTGAGCTGGAATAGCGGGCGCTCCCTGCAACTCACTGTGAGGAGCTTCAAAGCTGAAGGTTGTCTTTTACAGGAGGCATTATGAAAAAAAATTCCGTCGAAACGATGGTCGGCCTATTTGTGCTGGCAGGGATTATTTGTGTGGGTTATCTGGCGATTAAACTCGGTAAAATGGAGTTGATCGGTGATAACTACTATCCGGTTCAGGCACGATTTGATTCTGTCAGCGGATTGAATGCGGGAGCTGAAGTTGAAATGGCGGGGGTTAAGATCGGTAAAGTAGAATCGCTTGCGCTTGACACGGATTTGCAGGTCGCGATCGTTAAAATGAAAATACGCCATGGGGTTGAGTTAACCGATGATGTAATTGCCTCGATCAAAACCACCGGTTTGATCGGTGACAAATACATCAATTTATCGCCGGGCGGTTCCGATGAAATCCTAAAGCCCGGGGATTCGATTGTTGAAACCGAGTCCGCCATCGACATTGAAGCCTTGATCAGCAAATACGTTTTTGGAAAAGTTGAGTAACACTTTGCGTAATCGGGATAACAGGAGGAAAAAATGCTAAAGAGAAAACCGCTGTTTCTCTCCGTTTTGCTATTGCTTACCGTTTTTACTCCCTCGGCCTTTGGCGCGCAACCCCTTGACACCCTCAAAGAACCCGTCGATCAAATTATTCAAATCCTCAACGATCCGCAATATAAAGATCCTTCCAAAAAGGATTTTCAATACGACCAAATGTGGGAAATTATCCGGTCTATTTTCGATTTTAAGGCTATCTCCCGACTCACCGTGGGCCGTTATTGGAAAAAATTCGCTCCATCCGAAAAAAAAACCTTTACGGATGTCTTTTCTCAATTTTTAGGTAACACGTACATCAACAAGATCCAGGGTGAATATCAAAATGAAAAGGTCGTTTTTTTGGGCCAGAAGATGATTTCGGAATCCAAGGCGCTGGTTAAAACAAAAATAATGCGCGAGGGTGTCGAAACCCCGATAAATTATCGCCTGTTTAGGCGCAAAACCAACTGGAAGATTTATGATGTAAAAATCGAAGGCGTAAGTCTCGTCAAAAACTACCGCGATCAATTTCGAAAAATACTATTAAAGGAATCCCCGACCCAACTGATCGAACGGGTGGAAAAAAAACTTGAAAATCAAAAGAAGAAGAGAGCTGCAGATGGAAAGAGTTAGGTCCGCTCGTGGTCACTTTTTGATTCTAGATTATTCTTCGATTTTGTTCATATATTTAGTTCTTGGTTTTTTTTCTTTTTCTGGGTGCGCAAGCAAAACTGCTATCCTGAACACTTCTCAACCGACTGCTGCCAAAAGCCATGCCGCCTCAAATCTCTCCTCCAAACCCGCCCAATCCGCTGCCAACGATGAGGAGTTGGAAGAAGATTTTCTTGATAAAGATGAAGACGAACTGAACTTGTTTGACGAAGAAAACGAGGAGCCAACCTTTCATATTGCCGATCCTCTGGCACCGGCAAACCGTTTCTGGTTCAATTTTAACGACAAACTCTATTTCTGGTTATTAAAACCGGTTGCCAAAGGGTATCGCGCCGTCGTGCCGACCCCGCTAAGAATAGGATTCCAAAATTTTTTCAAAAACCTAACCGCACCCATACGTATCGTTAACTGCCTGCTTCAGGGGAAAGGGCGCTCCGGCGCAGACGAGTTTGCCCGTTTTATCCTCAATACCGGCCTGGGACTGTTTGGTTTTTTAGATACCACTAAAGATATTCCCAATTTGAAATCTGCCGATGAAGATCTTGGCCAAACTTTAGCCGTCTATGGAATCGGCGATGGATTTTATATTGTATGGCCTTTTTTGGGTCCTTCGACCTTGCGGGATACGATCGGCGGGCTGGGAGATCGTTTTTTAAATCCGCTCACGTATGTCCAGCCTGCCGAAGCCGCATTGGGAATCACTGCTTTTCGGGGAATCAATGCGACTTCGTTTCGCATCGGAGATTATGAAGCGTTAAAGGACGCCGCTCTGGAACCTTATGACGCATTTCAAAATGCCTATATTCAAAACCGTCAAAAGAAGATAAAAGAATAGGGCAGTCGTTACTGCAGGGCATTCAACATCAGCGTTATCGGTCGATCCTCTTCGGCCGTGTTCAAGAAACTGACCGGGCCGGGCCGGCGGTAATTGTCTTCGCCCGGTGTTGCCGCGAGCCAATCCTCCCTCAATCCTTTCACAACCTTGAAGGCCAGCGAATCGACATCGACGAGACTTTTTTCGAGGACCAAATCCAATTTGCCTTTCCGTTCCTCAAGATGCATCAGGGGCGCGATGGGAACACCCAGCGGCTCCCAATGGCTGAACTTTTTTTCCAGGTTTTTGAGCGCCGCCATTTGCCCGGTTGCGCCATTGGCGATGAGACTAAAAACGGTTAGCCCCAAATTATACGTATACTTGCAATCATACGGAGTGGGATCACTCCCCCGACCGTCATAACCATAAAAATGGGTCTGGGTTTTGAACTTGGGCATCGACTTTAAAAAAAGCGTTTCAATGCAGGCTGGGGTTTCATCATCCTTCTGAATCGCCCCCGCCTTTACGAGGTGCTGCTTAAGTGTTTTTTTAGAGATGATCGATTCCTTGAGCAGCAAAAATGGTTCCGTGGCGTAGTTTTTAAAAAGGATCGGCCCGAAATAGTCCGGGTCAAAACCATTTTTCTGAAGGGCCAGATGACAATGGACGCGCTCAATACCAAAGCGATACGCTCCCTTTTCCTTCAAAATCTCCAGGTAGTCCTTAACAAGGCCGAGGAGTACTTTTTCTGTCTCTACCAATGAAAATTGAAAATTTCCGTGTGCGTCTCTTTCAGTAAGCAGTCCTTCCTGAAAAAACATCGGGATATCATTAAAAAGATCATCATCGCGGGTGTTCCATATGTAAAAAATCCCCTCTTCGCGTGAACGCCGGGCCATTCGGCGAAGGTATTCCAATTTATCTTCAAGCGCAGGGAAATTCGCGTGAAAATCAGTGTCGTGGCTTTGGTTGTACCGCGCGATAATCGTATTGAGCTTAATAATGAAAACTTGTATTTCATTGATAAATTCTAAAATCCCTTCGGGGATGACAATCACTCCGTAATTTTTCCCAACCGCCGCACGCCTTACAATACCCTCACAGATGACGCGCGACAGGTGCCGCAGGGTCATTCCGTAGGCATTGTAATCGATTTTTTCATCACCCGGGCTTTTGCGGATTCGATCGCGGTCGACGTAATCTGCCAGGTCTTCACCGATAAAGGTCATATTGGCGTGGGTTTGAAGCGCGACTTCCAGCGCTAAATGGCTGGCAACGCGCCCCATCACCTTGCAAATATGCCAATATTTTACATCCGAGCTGCTGTCCGTGCAAAGATTACTGATCTCGCTGGCAAAAGCACGTGCTGCAGTATGAAATCCGAACGATATTGCGCAGATGACATTGCCACACATATCCCTGACTTGAATATCGCCATCAATCGTTTTGGGAACTCCGATTACCTGGATGCCGTCAGTGATCATTTCTTGAGCTAAAAAGGCGGCATTGGTATTGGAGTCATCTCCCCCGACGATCACCAGTGCGTCCAGGCCGAGGTTTTTGCACGTTTCCCGGGACAATCTCACCTTCTCCGGCGTGTCGATTTTGGCCCGTCCGGTTTTGATCATGGTAAATCCGCCCAGGTTACGATACGCATTCACAAGACTGTCGCTGATTTCGATCGCTTCGTTTTCGATAATGCCGTCGGGTCCCATAAGGAAGCCGTACAAGGTCGTATCGGAGTTGGCTTTTTTGGCGGCGTCGTGGAGCCCGGCAATAACGTTGTGCCCCCCCGGCGCAGGACCTCCTGAAAAAACGATACCGATATTCCGCTTGCGGGTGTGGTTTTTAATGGTCTCCTCATCTGCCACATCGGTCCCCACAATGGTTTGCACCGGGTTATCTATGATATCCGGCAGTCGCCGTTTGGCTTCCGGATCAATTTGAAAACGGTAGCGGGAATCGGATTCCAGAACCGCATAACGTTTCTTAAAAACGCCGCAGCGGGGCGAGACGAAGTCATGCCTCACCCGCACTTCCGGGCTTTCATTATTTGTTAATTTTTGAATTTCGGGATGTTTAAGAATCGTTTCCATATCGCCGGAATGCTTATCTGACACTAGACACCTCCTAAACCCGCCCGCAGGCTCAAAGGTTCACGGTTTGCGTGAACGCTTATTAAATACCTGTCCCGCACCCTTCGTGTCAAGGTCTATACGGCCTCGCGAAAGCGCATCTTTTGCCCACTTGACATCAAAGCCGAATTTGATGATAGATACTTGCATTTCGTTTTTGATTTTACCATATTCAGTCATAGCTTTATCGATGACCAACACCAGACGTGGAAAGGAATATCATATGGAATTTGGCTGTCAGTCCGAAATCGATCCCATTCAGGCGATTTTACTAAAACATCCCCAAGACGCCTTTCTTACCCAAAGCCATGTCGATCAAAACTGGAAAGGCTTGAGCTACAGCGCTTGCCCGGACTTGGATAAAGCGGTAGCCGAGTTTGAATCCTTCTTGGAACTCTTAAAGCAAACGGTCCCCGCGATCTATTTTTTACCCCCGCATGAACAGACGGGGCTCGATTCCTTATATACCCGTGATCCGGCCCTGATCACCGCCAAAGGGGCGGTGCTGAGTAATATGGGCAAACCTCAGCGTCGGGGAGAACCGTCGGCCATCGGCGGGTATTTGACAGAACTCGGGATTCCCATCCTGGGTTCGATTTGCGGAAATGGCAAACTGGAAGGTGGTGATGTGCTCTGGCTCGACGACCGCACCTTGGCTGTCGGGCTGACATATCGAAGCAACGCCGAGGGAGTTCGTCAATTAAAAAAGCTCAGCGGGGGAGTTGTAGATGAAATCATTGAAGTTCCTATGCCCCACTGGAATGGCCCTCATGATTGCCTCCATTTAATGTCTATTATCAGCCCGGTGGATAATCATCTTGCGGTTGTCTATTCCCGACTGATGCCCGTAGCCTTTAGAGGGTATCTGATCGATCGAGGTGTGCGCCTGATCGAGGTTCCTGATTCGGAATTTGACTCGATGGGCTGCAACATCCTTGCTGTAGCCCCGCGCCGATGCATCATGCTTGCCGGCAACCCGCTTACCCGTCAAAAACTTGAAAACGAAGGTATTGAGGTGTTTGAATTAGGGGGAGAAGAATTGTGTCACAAAGGTGCGGGTGGACCGACTTGTCTCACAAGGCCCCTCTATCGCAAAAAAACTGAATAGCATCACGACAAAAACATTCTCTAGGCTTTCAGAATTTGAACTTCACCCAAAGATTTACCGAACGCAGGTTGGACCCTTTTACCGTCCTGCCATTTCAACAATACAATGATTGACTTTCCATGTTCTTTGATTTAATTAGACCCTTGCCCCCCCGGAATTAGCGCAGTTACAGGTTTAAGTCGATTTTCAGAAGGCAAGTTATAACGGTCCGGTTAAAACAGCTGCAACCCAACCGGAAAATTTAAACCATTTAAAAGTAAGGAGGAGGGAGTATGAAAAAAGGAATATTTTTAGGAATTGCGATTCTGGTTTCAATTTGTTTTTTTTCATCCGCATTCGGTGCCGATATCGAACTGGCCAAGAAATCAACCGTCGAACAGATACTCAAAAGGGGAGCTCTGCGGGTCGGTTTTGAATCCGGGTATGTGCCCTTTGAAATGACGAATAAAAAAGGGAAATTTATCGGATTCGATATGGATTATGCCCGGCGTTTGGCCAAAGACATGGGCGTAAAATTCGTACCCGTCAATACGGACTGGGCCGGCATAATTCCGTCCCTCATGACCGGCAAATTCGATATAATTATGGGCGGCATGACCATCACCCAGGAGAGAAATCTCAAAGTAAACTTTGTCAATCCCTACATCGTTGTGGGGCAGACTATTCTTTTGAACAAGAAGCATGAAGGCAAGGTAAAATCCTACAAGGATCTCAATGACCCCAAATACATTCTCACTTCAAGATTGGGAACCACCGGGGAACAGGCCATAAAAAAGTATATCCCCAAGGCCACCTACAAATCGTTTGAATCGGAAGCCGAAGCAGGCCTTGAGGTGATTAACGGGAAAGCGGATGCCCTCGTATATGACCTGCCCTTCTGTGGATATCTGTATGGGAGCCAGGGTAAAGGCAAGACGGTTTTCCTGGATACCCCGTTTACCTTTGAACCGCTGGCCTGGGCCATTAACAGGGGAGATCCGGATTTTCTTAATTTCTTGAATAATTTCCTGAGGCAGACCCGAGGCGACGGCTTCTACGACAGGCTTTACAAAAAGTGGATTACAGGCACATCCTGGGAAAAGGACCTTAAGTAATCCGCCGCTAAAGTGATTAAGCACTTTTGCATAAATTGACAGGCCGGCTACGCCCGCCAGGGCTCGGCCGGCCTGTTTCATCATTGAGCGAACAACCCGATATTTTCCTACCGCCAACAAGGTAACATTCTAATTTTAACTTTTTGAAAAACGAAAGAGCTATGGCTAAATCGAAAAATCAACGGATTTTTGACCGACCGGCTTCCTATACGCTGTGGGTCGTTGTCTTCTGGGTCCTGGTTTTCGTCGTGGGCGGTCTATTTTTCTACACAACCCAGAAGATTGCCTATGTATGGCGCTGGCACCGCGTCCCGATCTATTTCGCATACAAAGATACCATTCAAATCAACTCCGAAATAGATGGAGACATCGAATCGATTGTAAAAGGTGCCGAAGAGTCGGTCATCGTCGTTAAAGGAACAGATGGCACCCAATCATACAAAGTGCCTTCCGGAAGTGTTTTAATTGAGGAGGGAGATATGATCTCCCTTGGAGACACCATGGCCGAATACCGGAAATGGAAACCCGGACTTCTGCTCATCGGGCTATGGATTACCTTGAAAATCAGTGTGATTGCCACAGTTTTGGGGATTATTATCGGTATTATCGGCGGCCTTACGCGTCTTTCATCAAATCCGGCTTTGAAATGGACAACCATGGCTTATGTTGAGTTGATTCGGGGCTCCCCTTTAATGGTGCAGATACTGATCTGGTATTTCGTCATCGGAACCGTGATAAATGACCTTCTCGCCGCTTACGGACTTGGACGACTTCCGGCCTACTGGTACGGAGTGGCGTCTTTAGCCTGTTTTGCGGGCGCCTATGTTACCGAAATTGTTCGCGCCGGAATCCAGTCGATCCACCGGGGGCAAGTTGAGGCCGCCCGCTCACTGGGAATGACTTATGCCCAAGCCATGCGACATATCATTCTGCCCCAAGCCATGCGCCGGATTTTGCCGCCCCTGGCAGGGCAATTCATCAGCCTTATTAAAGATTCCTCTTTATTGGGGATAATTGCAATCCGGGAATTGACCAAGGCAGGTCGAGAGGCGGTTGCCGCCAGCCTGCAACCCTTTGAGGTTTATTTACTTGTAGCAGTCTTGTATCTTGTGTTAACGTTTACGCTTTCTTTTTTTGTGCAACGGCTTGAAAAAAGGATGGCTGTCTAGTGATCGATACGCGACATATTTTCAAAACATTTTGGGTTCCGCATGAAGTCAAAGCACTGGTAGATGTGACCACTAAAATCGACATCGGAGAAGTCGTTGTCGTTTGCGGTCCTTCCGGTTCCGGCAAAAGTACATTTCTAAGATGCCTTAACCGCCTGGAAAAAGCCGACTCGGGCCATATTTTTATCGATAAAATCGATGTCTTGGCCCCCAAGACCAATATCAACAAGGTCCGCGCCGAAGTTGGCATGGTTTTTCAGTCGTTTAACCTTTTTCCGCATAAGACGGTTTTCGAGAATATTACATTGGCCCAGCGTGTGGTCCGTAAAAGATCCAAAGAAGAATCCACCGAAAAGACAATGACACTGCTTGATAAAGTGGGCATACAGGACAAATCCGGCGCCTACCCGGACAATCTTTCCGGTGGTCAGCAACAGCGCGTTGCCATCGCACGCGCGCTGGCAATGGATCCGAAGGTCATGTTGTTCGATGAACCGACCTCCGCACTCGACCCGGAGATGATCGGCGAGGTTCTCGATGTGATGAAGACCCTGGCCAAAGAAGGCATGACCATGGTTGTGGTAAGCCATGAAATGGGATTTGCCCGCGAGGTGGCCGACCGCGTGATTTTCATGGACGATGGCGCCATCGTTGAAGTCGGAACCCCCGAACACTTTTTCACCAACCCCGACCACGAGCGGACCAAACTCTTTTTGAGCCAGATCCTCTAATCCGGACATTACCCCATATCTTGTATTTATTTCCGGAAAAATATACTTTCCCTTGTGTTTTTCCTTTACAAGCGCCCATTTTCCTGATATTAATTCCGCGGGTTGATTATTATGCTCATAGTCTTAACTTTGTGGGTATGTATGATCATGCATCATACAAATTAACGGGAGATTATCCGCATGAAGCTTAAAAATTTACAACTTCATGGTTTTAAATCCTTTATCGAAAAGACCGCTATCAATTTTCCTTCGGGTATTTCCGCCATCGTCGGCCCCAACGGTTGCGGTAAAAGCAACGTTGTCGACGCCCTGCGCTGGGTAATGGGAGAACAAAGCGTAAAGCAGCTGCGCGGGAAATCGATGGAAGACGTCATCTTTGCCGGAAGCGACGGTAAGCCGCCCCTGGGCATGGCCGAAGTAAACCTAACCCTTCGCAATGATAATGGCACCGCCCCGGAAGAGCTGAAGGATTTTTCCGAAATCATGATAACCCGACGTTTGTTTCGTTCCGGCGAAAGCGAATATTTTCTCAACAAACAGGCCTGCCGCCTTAAAGATATCCATAACCTCTTTCTCGGCAGCGGGATGGGATCTAAAACCTATGCCGTCATCCAGCAGGGAAATATCGGGGCCATCACCGATGCCGGCCCGGATGAACGACGCCTATTTGTCGAAGAAGCCGCCGGCATCACGCGCTATAAGGCCCGCAAAAACGAGGCCATTCGCAAAATCGAATCAACCCATCACAATTTGGCCCGGCTTTCAGACATCTTAGCCGAGATACAGCGGCAAATGGGGGGACTTAAGCGGCAGGCTCGCAAAGCTGAAATCTACAAAAAATATCAAGTCCGCATCCGCGAGTTAGATGTCCTTATTACGCTCCATCATTATGATTTCACAAACCACGAAATCGAAGAAACAGACTTGTTGCTAACAGGGCTCAAAGACAAAGACATCGCTTATGCCACCAAACTCAAGCGTCTCGATGCGGCTTTAGAAAAAACAAAGCTGCAACGCTCGCAAAAAAACCAGGACATCGCAGGACTCAAAAACCAAAAACACGAAGCCGAGCGCAAGACCGACAGATTTGAAGCCGATCTGGCGCATGCCCGTAAAGATGTAGATCGTTTAAGCGATGAAATTCAAAAATCAGAAAGTTCTCGCTTCAATCTTGAACAGAAGCATCAAACCATCTTGTCTGAGATTAGCGCGTATGAGCAGGAAAAAAGCATTTTAGTAGATGAGCAAGGCCAGGCTAAATCGAGTTTAGACCGTGAGGGTTTGTCGGCCAATGCGTTAAAAGACCGCTTATCGGAACTCCAGCAGAAACTCGATCTGCATAAAGCAAACCTGATGGACCTGACGGCTGAAGAAGCCCGATATCGGAATATCTGTCAGAATGCCACCCAAAATAAGGAAGGACTCAAACGGCGCCTCAAACGCCTGGGAGAAGAAAAGACAGCCGCCCAAAAGAAATTAAAAAAATCCCAACTTCAAAAAGATCAAACTCAAGCAAGCCTTGAAAGCGCCCAAAATGAAATCAACTTGGCTAATGAACAAATCGCTGTTCAGGCAAAACGCCTGAAGGAAAAAAATAAAACCCTCGCTGCGAAGGTCAAAGATGTTCACACTTTGGAGTTTGAGCAGAACAAGGTTCGATCCCAATACACCGCCCTAAAGAAGATGGAAGACAACTATGAATGGTATAAGGACGGCGTCCGGGCCATTATGAAATCTTTGGATGCCTCTTCGACTCGAATCGAGGATCCTATCAAGCCGCCTTCGGACGAAACACCCGCCGGGGTTCTTAATATCATGGCCAATGTAATTGAACCGCAGCCGTCATATGAAACCGCAGTGGAAGCGGCACTTGGTGAATCCCTGCAATATATACTTGTAAAAGATCAACCATCGGGCCTCGGGGCGATCGAGTATCTACAATCCTCTCACGCCGGCCGGAGTGGCTTTATACCCGTCGATTCCGTTCGCACAACCAATGGCCATCACCAGGACAAAACCCGCACTGCGAAGCGGCTTTTAAATCATGTGACGATCGCCGACGGATACGAAACACTCGCTGAACCGTTGTTGGGAAATATTCTCGTGTCGGAGACGCTGGAGGAGGCCCTGAATATTTTCAACAATAGCAAAGCGGCTCAAACGATTGTTACCAAAAAGGGGGATATTATTTCTCCTCAAGGTTTCTTAATCGGCGGCAGTAACGGCACCTTTTCAGGTATTCTGGCCAAAAAGAAAGAGCTAAGAGGCCTTAACCGGAATATCCAAAAGCGGGAGCTGGAGCTAAAAAATGCACGTCAATCCCAGAAGGGGGCTGAAACCGAAGCCCGGGCGCTTGAAATCAAGCTGCAAAAAGCCGCCGAACAGAAGAATATAGCCGTTCAACGCGAGATTGAAGCCGAAAAGGCCCTCTACAAGGCAGCTGAAATTCTCAAATCCGCCCATCGACATCTTGAAATTCTCTCTCTGGAAGAAGAACAGCTTTTGGGTGAAGAAACCGATATTAATCACGAGGTGGCTCGATATAATGACTCGATCACCCGGATCGAACACGAGCTAAAAACGGCGCAGGAACAAGTCGCCCAACTCTCATCTGAGATCAGTAAGGTATCCGCCGAATGGGAGTCCGCCAACCAAAGGATTATCGATCATAAATTAAAACTCACGGCTTTAAGCGCCCAGCTGGAAAATACCGGCAACACCCTGCGACGACTTGGAGAGTTTCAGACCGAAGGAGTTGACCAGCTCCAGCAACTGGCCCAGGAAATTACGCACAAAAAACAGCGCCGTGAAAATGCCAAACAAACAATTGCCGAATCCGACCAGACGCTGACCCGTATGTATGACGATGTGAAGCAGATCGATGAAACCATCCAAATCTATGAGACGGATTATCAAACCATCGATGCCAAACTCAAAGAAAACAACGGAATGATGTCGGATATTCTGAATAATCGCGAAAAGACCAGCGCCAAAACGCGCTTGCTGGAAATTGAGCAGTCACAACGACTGGTTAAGCGTGAAAACTTGGAAAATCGACTCAAGGAGAATTATCACGACCCGATTCCTCAATTGAGATCAGAATTTGGCTCAAAGCTCGAAAAGATAAAGCACACACCCGATTTTCAAGTCGAAGCCCTTGAAGAAGATCTCATGCGTCTTAAAAAACGAATTCTTAATATGGTTGATATCAATCTCGGTGCAATTAAAGAATATGAGCAGCTTCAGGAACGGTATGCTTTTCTGGCGGAGCAGCGCGATGATCTCATTCAGGCCATTGAAGATCTCCATAAAGTCATAAAAAAAATCAACACGATCACCCGAACCAAATTCCTGGAGACGTTTGAGCGCATTAATGCCCAGCTCGAGGATGTATTCCCCCGGCTTTTTGAAGGCGGAACGGCAAGGCTCGAATTAACCCATCCCGACAAACCCCTCGAAACCGGTGTCGAATTCATGATTCATCCTCCAGGGAAAAAGCTAACCCGTATGAGCCTCCTTTCCGGAGGGGAAAAAGCGCTTTCGGCCATTGCCTTGGTTTTTTCAATTTATCTGATAAAACCGGCATCTTTTTGTCTGATGGACGAAATCGATGCCCCCCTCGATGATGTCAATATCCTTCGCTTCAACAATCTTCTGAAAATTATCGGTGAAAAATCCCAAATTGTTATGATAACCCATAATAAGAACACAATGGAGTTTGCAGATATGCTTTTTGGGGTAACGATGGAGAAAAAGGGTGTTTCAAAAGTCGTGTCGGTCGACTTGAAGTAACCCGGAAGAACCTTACGCCTTGGAATCAAACCGCTTTCTAAAACGCTTACGAAATGGCCTATCCAAAACTCGGGCCGTTCTGACGACCCATATTGATCAACTCTTTTCAAACACCCACAAAATAGATGATGATCTGCTTGAAGATCTGGAGGAACTTTTAATAACCTCGGATCTTGGCGTTCAGACATCTTTGGACCTGATTGAAAGAATCTCAGACTCTGCCGACGGCCTATCCGGTCCAGAGCAGCTGAAAGAGGCACTGAAAGAAAACATTTTTCAAATGATACAGATGCCCTCAACCAGCCTCGGGCCGCCACCGGTCTCAGAAAAGCGCCTCGATCGACCCTATATCATTATGGTTGTGGGGGTCAACGGGTCCGGCAAAACAACCACAATCGGAAAATTGGCTGCCCGCTATTCCGCTGAAGGATACAACGTTTTGGTGGCGGCGGGTGATACCTTCAGAGCCGCAGCCGTGGAGCAACTCATGATATGGGCCGAAAGGGCCGGTGTCGAAATTGTCAAGCACAGGGAGAAGTCTGACCCGGCAGCAGTCGCTTTTGACGGTGTCGATGCCGCAATCGCCCGGGACTGCGATATTGTGCTTATCGACACCGCAGGCCGATTGCATACCAACGTAAATTTGATGGAAGAACTCAAAAAGATCAAGCGCACCATTTCCAAAAAGCTGCCCGGCGCCCCCCATGAAACGCTTCTGGTTTTAGATGCCACAACAGGTCAAAATGCGGTATCGCAAGCCAAATTATTTCATGAATCCCTCGAAGTGACCGGGCTTGCCCTCACAAAACTGGATGGTACCGCCAAGGGCGGAATTGTCGTCAGCATTTGCCACGCCTTTAAAATCCCTCTAAAGTACATCGGCACGGGGGAAAAAATAGACGACCTGCAAGATTTCGATCCTACCCATTTTGTCAAGGCTCTCTTATAGATCGGAGACGCTGTCGGTTTTGGGCCTAGTCCCTCATATGCTTGGTAATGGCCGATTTGGAGGCACCATCGATTGCAGATCCAGTGCTGTCAACACTTTATTTGGTCGTGCTATTTCATTTTGCACGGTGAATTTGTTCTAATAGCGTAAGCTGCTGGCACAGGAGTTTTTGGTCAT
>CAZHAH010000057.1:0-31334 GCA_964530095.1 uncultured Desulfobacteraceae bacterium
CTTTGGTCAGAATACTACCTTAGAACGTAGAGGAAATAGCCTGGTAATCAACAAGGGCTCACCCCCCATGATACTGAAGCCATGCTCTGAGCTCAGCAGCTTGACCGTATCTCCGGGCTTTATCATCTCCATATCGACCGCTGAGAGCGCCTCCCCAGTGGTTTTTTCTATTACGGAAAGGTCGTCTCCATCGACATAAATACGATCCGTAATGTCCGGGAAAAGATCGCCGATCGCTACGGAAACCATATCCAAGATATTTACGGCTCGCTCTTTTGGCTTGGGACCATAAAATGATTCCATTAACTCCGGTGGTTGGACTGCCGGGCTAAGCATGTTTTTCCTCCTTTGCGTCAGAGTGCGTACGCCTTTTTTTCAACCTTTTCCAGTCTTCTCCGACACAACATTGGGGGTAGGCCGTATCGATCTGCATCACCTTCTCCTCCGGAAGATCACTAAGGGAAAGCGTTAGCTTAATCCAGCGCCTGTCGGGAGGATTATCCACATCAACCCCACAAGCCTCCAGCACCTGAAAAATTCTTGTTATGCAATAAATACCGCAACCCGCGCGAAGCCCGGTCATCGCGCAAAGATCCTCGGGGGTTTTGGCACCTTTTAAGATAGCGGCGACGGCTTCTTTGCCCGTGGTTCGGGTACAACCGCAAATCGGCATATGGGGAAGCAGGCCGGCTTTTGCGCAAAGCGTTTTGAGCTGCAGCGCATCCAAATCTGAGTGGTCCACATATCGAATGCTCTGCGATGGACGGGATTCCCGGCTGATGGCGTTTTCTCGATTGCAGCGATCGATGCAGCGTTGGCAGTCGATGCACCGATCGGCATCGATCATTGCCAAATTCGACTCCATTTCTATGGCACCGGCCGGACAGACATTTTCACAAAGTTTGCACCCGGTGCATTTTTCCTCATCGACCTGTGCTAAAAACGCTAGTTGAAGCATTCTTTACCCCTTCTTTATCTCGGATTATCACTTCAGGCCGAAACGCTATCGGCGAACAAGCTCAGAAAACATTCGAGCATGTTGCTTCTTGGAAGGTTTGAAAAAAAATCGAGCGGAACTAAAATTATAAGAATTGGCGACCAATCCCTACAAGTATTATATTAAGTTAATTAAGTGTTTTATTAAAACGAGCTACGGCCTGATGCCATGGCCGTATCCAAACTCCATTATTTCTGCGTTCGTCAAAAAGTAGGTCTTCATCTTCAAGATCGCCCCAATTCACATCTGCATCTTTAAGCCAAGCCCGTATGATTCCTATGCGTCCCTCTTCCGAAAGTTTAGCCTCAACTTTACCAAACCAAGAAAGATACTGCCGCCAGCCAATCGCCAACCATGCTTTTCCTGGTTCTTCTTTAAGCTGCTTTGATATTTTTCTCCCCCAATAGTTCATACTGTATTGATTGCCGACTAAATGGCCAAAATCCCTGTTTAACAGACGTAAAATGTCAGCTTCTCTAAGAAATGCGAAAAGGTTATGTTCGAACCAATACGCCAGTTGGCCGCCACCTTCTTTAGGCTCATCATAGCGAGATTTTGTAAACCTGCGAAGGTTAAAAAATTTACCAGTCGCACAGTCGGTTGCACCCGCTGCCTTATATAATATCATATCGGAAGAACAATTCGATACCAGAACAGGCCTCCCCGTTTGTTGAAGTTCAAAAATTAGTGTCATCATTCCATACAGTTCGGAATCATCCGCAAACTCTCGACGAGGTTCCACATCGCTTATGAAAACAAGATAGTATCCGTTCGAATCTGTATCTGACATAATCGATGCGATTTCCATAACCTTTTCAGATTCTGAAAGTTCTGAAATATTAGCCAGTACGGTTGTATATACTTTGATAGATTTTGAATTTAAAATCTTGGACAGAAGATTTGAAATGTCAGCGCATAACCGGAAATAATCACTATGCCAGACTTTTGGCTGGAAAACAGGTGATGCTATTGTTGAAATGCAAAGTTGCGCAGCGTAATCTGCTAATTCGTCTATTAGATGATTCCACCATGATATATCGGTAAGGTCTGCTGTTTCGAAATCAGTAGGGAAATATGGATGGTCATTTAATTTGCCTCGCTCGCTGTGCGGAAAGTATAGCTGTGGATCAAGCAGTATATCATAGCCCCCCTTATCACAAAACCTACCAACATCATTATTTAGTTCGTTCGGAAGGCGATTGATCGGACTTAGAATGATGCCCCATCTGAAAATATGCTGCCATATCATATAAATCCTAAATTCTCTCAATTGAATTTAATAAATTTTTAGCTGTGGCGTACCGACGAACGGGCCACGGTTCTATCATCTTCAACAAAAACTCCAGACTATTGCCACAAGCATATTTATTAAATTCGTTAGAATAATTCTCTCTGTTGCCTACGGCATCAATCGCATCCTCAACTGTCATATTGGATCGCTGGTACGGATGTTTGCCTGTTAAGCAGTAAGCGAGTGTTACCCCTATTCCGAATTGATCTGTACGCCAGCCTATTAGGTTTTTATCATTATTTAGTTGCTCTGGGGCAGCAAAAAACGGCGTACATGGTCCTCGTGGTGCCCAAGAACAGGTAGCAGATGTTTTAGAGAGGTCACGCACAATTCCGAAATCAACTAAGATCGGAGAGTTAGAGGAGCTTCGGAACATTATATTAGCCGGCTTAATATCTCGATGTACCAAATCGATGTCTTTTAGGTGAGAGATGGCTTCACAAAGAACTTTAGCGTAGAATCGACTGGTTTTCTGGGTTAAAGGAGAGTTACGACTCTGATCTTTGAGTGTCCCACCCTGAAAAAATTCTTCTATCGTGAACAGAAATTGAATGCCATTAAAAGCCAGAATTCCGAAGTCAAAAAGCTTGGCAATGTGCGGAGAATTACATTTTTTAACCGCTTCTATTTCTCTTTCGGGGCGGCTTTTGCCGCACTTTTCCGGGTCCATTACTTTAATTGCAAAATGTTTTGAAACTGAAGTTTCAGCACGGTAAGTTTCTTTATAGGCACCTTTATCAATGAAAGTTACTTTTAACAACTTGTACTTTTCAGCAATTTTTTCAGCAATTTTTTTAAAGCGGTAATTCTGCATTCGGTTCAGATAATATGTAGTTAATTGCTGATTCAGTTAACCATGGTTGAATTGGTTCGTTTTTCGTTGCGAAAATTTCAATTGTGACTTCTGACTTTGTAAATGAACAAAGCCCAACAGATCTCCGATTAAATTCAACAACAAATTTTTTTACACGATCAGCTATATCCCCTGGAAGAAGAATATAGGAATAATGAGAAAATGATGTGTTTCTAAATGCTTGATTTAATGCCTTTTCCCATTTATTAAGTTTAGCTTCAAAAGCAACGAGTTCGCCACAGACAGAAGTTCCAATAATATCAACCCTGCCATTTTGGTAATTAAATTCTGTGGCAAAATCAGATATTTCAAATGGATTATGTTTTTTTGCCAATTGTGCCATAAATTTTTCAACAAAACGGGCTTCCAACTTGTACATGTGAAATCTCCAAGTAGTGGTAATAAAAGTCGATCGAGATTTATTTTTTATGATGCACGGGATTTGGGTTTGTTATCAATATCAGTTCGAAAACGCTTAATTACCAAGATCCTTTTATTCTTGTGGGTATCCTTTTCAGTGAAAAAACCCTGACCTCTTTCAATTAGGCCAGTGATCATTAATTCTACCCTTCGATTCTGGGCGTGGGCAATTAAGTTTTCGCCATGCGCAATAGGTTTCCGTTCTCCGTACGAAACTGCTAATATTTTCGAAGAAGGTATGTCATTTTTCATAAGAGCTTTTTTTGCTGCAAGTACCCTTTTTTTTCCAAGTTTTAAATTATCTTCTTCAGATCCTGGAGTGCTGCAATGGCCTTGAATAAGTAACATCCAATTTTCATTTGAAATTTCGTATTTAAGGTAGTGGGATAATGAATAAATTGTGTGTTTGGCGGAATAATCCAACTGATATGAATTGCTATTAAAATATATCCGGATTGTTTTGAATAATTTGCTTTGATTTGACGGGAAAATACATTCCGAAATCGGCCTGTTGCGTCCGTTGGCCAACATACTTGTTTGCGACCATTCAATGTTGCCCACCGTTGCCCTATATATGAAGAGGTTGTATTTTTCATTCTTTAATTTCGGAAAAATAACACGACCTTGATCGTCTGTGAGATTTCCTTGCCCGACTTGATCGCTACCATGGCGAACGAGATTAACATCGATTTTTTTAACAGGTTGATTCTTAGTTCTTACCTCAACCTCAATAACTGAATCAGGTTTAAAGGCTATATAAAAAATCCAACAAACAGCCGCAAGAACAGTATCAAGAAATTTATTGTTTTATTTAGAGGGTCCCCTCCGTTAAAATTGTCATTGCGCATTTAGTCTCCCTGCTGAAGCGCTAGTCTTAATACAACACCAATATAAAACCGTGTTTAATCTTCACCTTCCACTGATAGTGAAAAGAAAGAACTCTGTTTATCGATTTGTAAAGCAGGAGTTATTTAGGGGCTATTAAGAGCCACTATAAACGAGACCAATATAGGCCACAAGTTTTCGGAAGACCATGTGGAGCAGTTTGTGGTGAAACTCAAATTAGATCTCATGTAGATCTGGATGAAGCGAATCCAATGTGTCAATTATTTAAATAGAATTTATTAATAACTATTTTTCTTTCTCTTTTTCTTTTCTCCAATCAACAACGGATAGGTTCCATTTTTCTAACAGATCGTGATTGTCGTGTATCCACGATTTTATTATGTGACTAATAATATGTGAAATTGATGAGCCCTTAATTCCGATCAAGCCTTTTAATACAAAATAAGTATAATCTTCAACATTGGATTGTGCTTTATAATAATTTCTCTTTTTATTCGCCATCCTATTATTCGTATTGGAATCTTATTTGATCGTATTTTATTCTGATATGATTCTTTTAGCATCAGTTTTCACTGAAATCAAGCTTTTTCTAAATTTTTTTAATGCAATATGTTGATATTATAATAAATAAATACACAACATATTGATTTGGTAAAAAATCGTTAAAATACCTAGCAATTTCCTTAGCGGAAATTGCTGAGAAAATATGGATCTTTGAAAATAAGATCCGGAGTCTGTCGAGCTGATTCACAAAGGTTTTCCAGCTATTGCTGGGCGAGTTTGTCAGGTTTTCGGGACAACGCAGTCCGGTCGTAAAGCATAGAGTTGATTTTTTGGCGCCTGGTGTGCACGCTCCAGCGCTCCAAGCGGCACCAGTTTTCGAAAATGGGACCAGCTCAATTGTTGCGACAGCGTGGCAACAATTTCACGCTCAGGAAATGAGTCGGCAAACTTGGCCATCCGGGTAAGTGCGGAGTAGCTGAAGCCGTTCCCATAATCGCGGGTCAATTCTTGCGACAGCGTGGCAAGAATTTTCTTTCCATAATCAGCTCTGGTTCCTTTGAGAATTTCGTCAGAAATCCGTTTTCCTAGGCGCCAGTAGAGCATCGTCAACCCAGTATTAACCGCAACCGCGACCGCTGATCTGGCCTCCTCGATCATCGCCCTGATTTCAGTCAACAAATTATGGGTCAGTCTCTTTTGCGACGTTTTCACATCCATCCCTCTCCGCCTTTCAAGCCACGGTCCTAACGCTACTTTACGCCGTAATTGCTGCCAAATTCAGCTCTTCACCGGTGATGCCC
The DNA here is from genome assembly GCA_964530095.1 of uncultured Desulfobacteraceae bacterium. Taxonomy (GTDB): domain Bacteria; phylum Desulfobacterota; class Desulfobacteria; order Desulfobacterales; family CAZHA01; genus CAZHAH01. Next base: position 5,712 of record CAZHAH010000057.1, read on the forward strand.
TATTATTTCAAAAGGATTTAGTTGACTCTGTCCTACACACATCCCTCAAAGAGAGTTGCCGCCTCCAGAAATCCCCTTGGCCGCTATATCCGCGTTATTGCGGTGGTCATGCGGCTGGTGATGGCAAATTTTGGTGAAAAACCGATATTCTTCATACTTGTGCTATTTCGTTCAAAGCGGTGCGCCCGAATCTTTGAGTATCGCAACAATTTCCGCCTTTATTTTGTTTGGGATTTCTGCTGCTTGGGAGATCAGCACATACTTGTATGTTGACAGGTCAAACGGTACCTTGTCTTGAGCATCAACCGGTTCGAATAAAAAAATTAAGCGGTTTTTTTCATGATGCTTGAGGGCATATCCGGCTTCAACATAAACATTGGGGCGATGGCCTGTGAGGTCACAAATAATAATGTCGGAAGAGGCGATGGCCTCGTACATTCTGTCAGGAATAGGGAAAGATCCGCCCTCCTCTGTCCCCATATCAATTAATTCCAAACGAATTCTGTGTTCTCTCTCCAAAGATTTCAGTGTTTCCTGAAGTTGCTGAAGACGTAAGTTGGCCTTGTTAAATGCATTATCGGATTCATCCTGGGGGGGATACCAGCGGGCCAGGAAAACCCGTTTGGGAACGCGCTTCTGGGCAGCCTTGAACGTTTCGAGGAGTTGCTTGGCCGGGGAAAGCGGATTAAGGGGTCTCGTTATTCCTTCGGCACCAAGCCATAGGCCGATGCGATCCAGCAAACTGACCGCGGCATTCACCTTGGCTTCATGGGTTTCGCCGATATCCTCGAGCCAGACCCTGGCAGCCAATTCAAGGAAAGCATGGGTCTGGCAAAGGGATGGATGGCGTGCATTTAGCCGCGTTAAAATGTCGGCCAAAGCGGCAAATAGTTCGTCGGCAAAGACGGTCAAAGCTGCACGGGTTTCGGCGATGGCGGGGTCCATCTGAATCAGATTCCGTGCGGCCTCCCAAAGCGAGGTCAGGGGGCGCTCCCCAAACCGTTCCTTCGCCGGATGGGGCAGTCCATTCAAACGCTCGCAAAGCAAACGGGTCAGGTGGAGCTCGGGGCTATAAGCGAACTCATTGTCCGGGGTCATGGCATAGGCCGCGTCCTGGCCCAACAAAAGCCGCAAGCCATGTTCCGATTCCAAAGGAAGGGCGGTACTGTTGATGGTGTGGAAGATCAGGGATTCGGCGTAATCGTCGGCATCGTTTTCGGTGGGCTCCAACAGAATGAGACAAAAAGGGGCTAAATATTTGGTAGGAACGATTTCATCTTCTTCAAGGGTTTCGGCCATGGCCAGGCGGTGATTGCCGTCGATGCGTCGAATCAGCTTTTGCTCCTTGACGGTTTCCAGCTCGCTTCGCTGAATCTTTATCTGTTGAATCCGCTGGTGCTTGCCGGCAAAACGGCGATTGATGATTATGAGAGCTCCTTCTTCCGATTCAACGCCGATAACTTTTTCTTGATCGGTCGCGTTAATAAACACACCGCGAACGGACAAAACCACTTCCGGAATCAGCCGGTAGTCGCTTTGTTCAAAATATTTCTTAATGTCCAGGGCGTGCTTTTCGTTCAGCTGACGCTGATGGCCCACAACCCGCCCCGGTTCGGCGCCGCCACTCAGTTCAAAGGGCACTGAAATTGCCGCGAGATCCCGCAAATCAGCAAAGCCACGGATGATTTTAAAGATTCCCAGTACCCCTTCAGCGAAGTAACCTTCGAATTCGATAACTTGGCTGGCGCGGGGCATCTTAAATATTCTCCATGGAACGGGTGCCGAGGATCATTTGTTCGACGCCTATCGTTGCCTTTTCCAACAATTCTTTTGCTCTTGTGCTTAACAACGCGGATTCTTGGCGGGCATCAGTGATGCGTTGCACCATTTCCCTTTGAACACGTATCGGTGGCAGTGGTATCTTTAATAGTTTTAGCTCTTGGCTGTTTATGTTGTTCTGCATAATTTTCCTGCTCAGTGAGTTTACCTGCTGACGCCCAACTGGGGAATTAATGTAACTAGATACATAGTCTGGGAGGGCTTTTTCATCTAACACCCTCAACCGAATTAAGTATGAGGCATAAACGAATTGGACTTTTTCATGGAAAACGGCGCACGTCCCTACAAGATCGCGACTTCCGCTTGTTCTAATAATTAGAATATCGCCATCTAACAAAGCCAACCTTTCCAAGGTCTTACTGCCTAACGAAATGTGTTTCAAATCAGTTATGTCAACATAACCATTCTTGATGTTTTTTATTCTAAGGATCGGCGCCCCACTACTAATATTATTTGCTTTCTCGCTCGTACCATATTGAACGAGTTCAAGAATTGATCCCAGCTCAGCAACGGGAAATTTTCCTTTTGAAAGGTCCAACATAGTAATAGCTGCTTGGTTGTAGCTTACGCTCCATCGATCAAAATCCTTCCATTGCGTACTGAATACCTTTTCCGGGTTATGTTTTTTTGGTAAAGACAGGCCAAGTTCATGAATGAAGGTGCGCGACGATTCGTCTATGGTAGCTTTCGCTTGATCTTCCAATAGGTTGGCCTTTGCAATAGCCTCCTCCCAGTACGCCACCATCTTTTGCTGAACAGGAAGTGGCGGGATGGGAATCTTTAGGGTTTCAAGAAGCGGATAAGTCAAATTCATCCGCACAGAACCAGCAGTGGCTGCGCGTAAGGTTTGGTTAAAAAATGCGGACTTCAATATGAACCAAAACACTTCGGGAAGAACGATTGTCTTATCCACCGAAAAAACCACGTAAGCAGGGCTTATAAATGCACCGTCATGTTCTGGAGGAACCCAACCAATAGAGCCGACATTTATACGGTAGGGATTGTAGGCAAAGTCACCCGCACTGACCTTCTTGTAAGGTTGCTTGATGTCTTTCCCCAGTGCGTCAAACGCATGAAAAATTCCATCAATGTTGTTTACCCCAAGAATCTTGAAGGTTTCTTTGGGTAAATCATAAGGGCGTATTTTTTCGTTATGTTCAGTGACAAATTCGGCAAGAGAAACCACCGGGTATTTTGATTTAATATGCTCTAAAAAATATTTAACGTCCCAGCGTTCTAAGTCACTGAAACCTATAATACGAGGTGCGGCCATTCCCATCACTCTGCTCCTCCCGCCTCAACAAATCCCTTCGGTTCAGCAAGAAATTCCCGATACCATTCCAGGCAGGTCTTCTCGATCCTATTCGGTTGATTTGCATTGGGGTAGAGTTCGTTTTGATCTTCCTCGCCGGTAGCGGATATACCTACCTTTTCCGCCTCGTACATAAAAATGGGGTAGTCGAAACGCTCTTTTAGAAGTTGTCGCGACTCGGCGTCCTTCTTTTCTTCCACCTGCTTCAGATAATCCTTCAATTCCTTTTGCAGCGTTTTGCGGCTTTCGATATCTTTGTTTTTCTTAGCCTTTAGGATGGCTTCTTCAAGCTGCTGGGTTTCCTTTGAGATCACATCGGCATATTTGGCATCAACTTCCGCTTTAGCGGTCGCATAGGTCTGGTCAAACCGCTCTTTTTCTTCGTCCGTATATTTTTGCAGAAAAAGGAGAGATGCTTTTACGCTGGCGCCGGACGAGAGGAAGGTTTCCGAGGGGAGGCTGACCACGGCCTTGAGATAGGCCCGATCTTCTACGAATTGGCGTACATAGGCCAGCGATGGATTGTTGTAAACACCTTCGGGCAGCACAATGCCCATGCGTCCGCCGGGTTTGAGCAGATCCAGACAGCGTTCGATAAACAAGATTTCGGTCTTGGTTTTGGATTTGTCACTCTTGGGTAAATCAAACAGGCTGGCGATAGGCCGGTTGATGGCGGCTTTCACTCGTGCCTGGGCTTCTTTGTAAGGCTCCCCAAATTCTCGCACATAGCGCCGTTCGTCCGCGGCAGTCACTTCGATATCAGATACCAGCACCTTATCGGAGGGCTCCACATTGGCGCCAAAGGGGGGATTGGTCAGGACAATATCAAAGCGGGTTTCAAAGATTCCGTTGACGTTTAAAAAACCGTCATGGTGGTGAACCCCACCGTGGCCGTCGCCGTGCATGATCATGTTCATTTTGCTGGTGCGGGCCATGCGGTCGTTGGCATCCGTGCCGAAGAGGCAGTGGTTCGCCAAATTCCAGAGACGCGAGCCCTCGTTGGTTTGATCAATAGTCTGCTGGATCTCATCATATTTTCCCTGAAGCAATTTGGCCCGCTTGGTATCGGTAAGTGCTTTGGTCTTTTCAACTTTTTTTCGGTACGCGTTGTACTTTTGGTCAGCATCGGCCAGGATTTTTTCACGCACAATCTCAAAAACGCGAATCAAAAATCCGCCGGACCCGCTGGCCGGATCGCAGACCACCTCCCCCTCCTGGGGATCGATCATGTGAACCATGAACTCCACGATGGTTCGGGGGGTGAAAAACTGACCGATTTCCCCGCGAAAGGTCCGGCCTAAAAATCGCTCAAAAGCCACCCCCTTGATATCCTCGCTGGTATCGGAAAGATTGTATTTTTGAAGCTTAAGAACAATCTCCTCGCCTGTGGCAGGTTTCAAATTAATATGTTCATCATCGTCAAAAATTTTATCAGTGGAATAAAATTTTTTTGTTTCCTGAAACAGATTGTCAAGTGGGTTTTCAGCTATCTGATCATGGAGCACATCTACTGTAAACAGGTTTTTTCTGTTTCTCCGGGTAAGCATCTTGCGCTCGACATAAACTTTCACAAAAAGAATTTTGGCGATCTCATCAAAGGCGGCGGCCGGGTCCTTTTTTTCGCGGTTGCGGATCACGTTATGGCATTGGTGCAGCAGATCGGCGAATTCTTTTTCCTTAAAAACACGAAGTTTGGAGAACAACTCCTCGATTTCCTTGTCCGTGGCATCGGCATGAGGGATGTTTTCGATCTCCTCAAGATATCCGGGGCGACGGTCTGTACGAACACGCCAATAGCGGGTTTCGCGATTGTTGTGGGTTACGAAGAACTTTGCACCTTCTCGTCGCGCGTAGTTATCACCCTGGAAATAGTCCTTGGAGCTGATGGTTACGTTGTCTGATTTGCATTCGACAACTATAATAGCAGGGCGATTTTCTGACCTCTCCTGGACCGTGCGCCAGATTAGGAAATCGGCGCGGGCTTGGGCAGAACCTCGGCCCGTTACGGATTCTTCCTCTGCAATTTGATCGATGGTGTAACCATATTCCTCGGTCAAAACGAGCAGATACTCCTGGCGAACCCGCTCTTCGGGTGTCAGCGGGAGCCATTTGCGTCGCACCTGGCTGAAGATCTTGTTGCCCTTTATCTGGATTTCATCCGCTTTAACATAGCTCTTTTTTGCCATACATCACCCCAAATCAATTGATCCAATTTTGTTTTCTTCCATATAACTGTAATAGCTGTTTCCGCTGCCTATAATAAGATGGTCCAAGAAAACGAGACTTAATAGGTCAGCAGCTTGCTTGAGATCCTGTGTGGTCTTATCATCCTGTGTTGATGGCGCTGGGTTACCTGAGGGGTGGTTGTGGGCAACCACAAAGGCACTTGCCGATACGCGCAAGGCTTCCTCTAACACTCGGCGGACATACACTGTCGCCTGGGTGGGGATGCCTTCGGCGATAACTCTTTCACCCAGCAAACGGTTCTGGCCATCGAGCAAAATCGTTAGAAAGCTTTCCTGCCGTCTTCCCTCAAATCGTGGCCGAATATAGGCGGCGACATCTTCAGCTTGCTCAAAACGCTTGGGTTGAACTTTTTGCATGCGAATTCGTTTGCCGATTTCAACGGCAGCCTTTAGCTGTGCCGCCTTGGCAACCCCTATGCCGGGAACCGCAAGAAGATCTTCAATGTAGGCGCGGTCGATTCCGCTGATGCCTTTAAATTGATTTAATAGATGCCTCCCTAAATCTTCTGCCGATTGTCCCGATTTTCCAATTCGCAGCAAAACCGCCAGCAATTCTCCATCAGAAAGTGCTTCTGGGCCGAGTTGAAGCAGTTTCTCCCGTGGACGTTCGGTCGCTGGCCATGAAACGATGCCTTTGGATTTGTATTTCTTTTGTTTTGCCATACTTGTACCGGGTTTCTTCCGTTCGCAAAACACATTAATTTGTGTTCTGACAGGCTTTGACGGCCGAAATTGCCTATTTTCCCAGTGGTTGGCGGTGGAAATATACTACGAAAACTTATCCATGCCAAGGACACGTTTTGCAAACGAAGCCAGCTAATTCAAAGATGGGCAATGCCCGCCTCAACCCCAAACCGGTTTTTTTTGTATAGCGGGCGAAAGCGGAAAAGGAATTAAATCAACTCACTGTAAATTTTCTGGATAATTCCTTCCTGTGCTAGATAATCTTTTTGTATTGTATTCTTAAGGCCTTGCCCTGCTTTACTGAAGTTTTGAATGCAGATTCCAAATGCCTCGGGTAGAGCTTTTTATGATGCCCGACATTTTTTAGGGCCTTTTCCAAACTGATCGCCCTTTTCTCCAAATTCATATATGCCATTAGCTTAATTGCAGCTTTATCGCAGAGACAAAGTGCGATATCCTTTTCACTTTGCAGAATGTACGCAATTGAAGTCGACTCTCCTGGATCGATTGCCAACCATGCCTCGCGCGCTTCTTTTAGCACCGCTGCCAGATATTCAACCTTAACATTTTCAATTGCCGTGGCTTTCTTTCCCATTTTTATCGGTATTTTTCGATTTCGTCTTTTATAGAATTTAACTTCCGCGAGCACCTCTTGTGTAACAAACAGGCTGTAGGACTTGCTCATTTTTTCGAACAATCCGAGGCTATGAAGGTCAATGATCACATCGGCGTCAAGCAGAAGCAATTTCTTCATAATTATTTTCCCGAAACCCGAATTGGTCGAGATAAGAATCTATATCGGTTCTCTCGATTCCCATATATTCTGAAAAAATGCCCCTCGATATTTTGCCCCCCATCAGACAACGGCAGCATAGTGAAATATATCTTTCAGGAAATTTGCTTACTACGTCTTTAGAATATATTTGCCGCCGTAGAGCGCGACCCAATTCTTTGCGTTTAGGGTCATTGATTATTTTTTGAACACGTTCTTTTTTCAGGACTTTCAAATTAACTAGCCTCCAAAAAATTGCATCCGTAGAAACCTCAAATTCCTTTGCCAGTTCAACAATGTCCACGAACCTGATGGTTTTATCTACGGCCACTTCTTCAAGCGCTTCTAATAGCTGCTCTTGCGGTAAGAGAAGACTGGAGGCAAATGCATCGGCAAACTGTTCCGGCCTTGTTTTGACAGTTCCGTCTCCAACCTCTTTTCTATTGAATACATTCCAGGTTACAATGTGAAACAACTCATGAGCTAAATCAAAGTTTCTTCTCCACGGTACATCATTGGCATTGATCAGCATTCCTGCTCCCAAATGCTCATCTACCACACTCGCACCCGAAATTCCGTTTTCAAGTGGTAAGTGCTGGATTTTAACGCGCAAACCGTTTTCCAAGACATTTAGTAAACTGGAAGCCGGTCGAGAGCCAAGCCAGAGGTTTTTACCAATTTCAGCCCCCAGTCGATCCGCAAGCCCAAAACCTCCGTGCAGAAAGTCGGCTCTCTCATAGTTTTTTTGAATGCCCTTCCAACGTCTCTTTAAGCCAAGAAGGTTTTCCACCTTACTGTATTTTTCTAAAAAGGATATGAATTGGCGCTGTACCCCCTTCTCATCGGCTTCTGTCGATTTTCTCCACAACGGAACCGGATCGGAGAAAAGCTCCTCCTCAAAGAAATAATCCAGGCTCCTACCATACAGTCGGGCCACGGCAATGAGTTCGTTTGCATTAATATTTCTCGTGCCCCTCTCAATGGCGGATAGGGTCTGATAATTGTTAAAACCTAACAGTTTGGCTGCCTCGTATAGCGAATATCCGGCTGCTTCTCTTGCCTCGGTTACTCGTTTCTGCAATATGCCTTTATCCCCCTTTCCTGGTTTCATTAATCCCCCCCGCGTAACAATAGTTTATGTAATTTCCGAATTAACCTGCCTTATAAATAACATATCCTTATCTTTTGTCAAGATTCTTGCCAATATGGCTTCATTATACAGAGCCTTTTTCTTCGAATATCGATGAAACTTATTCAAGAGATAGGGTGACTCTATATTACACCGGAGATACATTCGTCTGGCCAGACGGTTGGAATTACGTGTCTTTCATCCTTTCGATAAAGGGCAAAATCGCTGTCCAAAGCAAGTACGAAGCTGTTTGAATGGAGTTCGCTACCCCTGACCAGACAAGCGTCAGGATAAGATCAGGCATTTTGCGGGATTTAGATAGACGTAGAGCGTCTGTCCTTCTTCTTGGGGCAGGTGGTGTGGAACCTGCACCCTTATCATGGTATCGTTGATATTTATAAAAAAGAACAGAAAGTTGCCCAAATACGCCTTGTGGGCAATCGTGCCCTTGAACAGGTTTTCACTCTCTTGTGGGGGTTCCGCAAATACTTCCACATCTTCGGGGCGGATAGAGGCATACACCTCCTGTCCCGTTGCTGCCGTGCCGTTCGGTGTCCGGCAGCGCAGTTTCTCGCTAAATTCGGTACGGACGTAAACCGCGTCTTTGTCCGGGAGGACTTCAAGAACCTCACCGGACATAAAGTTCATGGTACCGATGAAATCGGCCACAAATTTATTGGCCGGTTTTTTATAAATCTCCTGGGCCGTGCCGAGTTGCACGACGTTGCCCGCATTCATCACGGCGATCCGATCGGAGATGACCATCGCTTCTGCCTGGTCGTGGGTGACGTAGACCGATGTGATGCCCATGCGCCGGACCAGGCTCTTGATTTCAAATCGCAATTCTTCTCTGAGCTTGGCATCCAGGTTGCTCAGGGGTTCATCCAACAACAGAACCTTCGGATTCCCCACCAATGCCCGCGCCAGCGCCACCCGTTGCTGCTGTCCGCCGCTCAATTGGGACGGGTATCTTTCTCCCAACCCATCCAAACCGACTAATTCCAAAACCTTTTGCCCCTTATCCTTAATCTGCCGTTTGGACAATTTCTGGATTTTCAAACCGTAAACGATATTGTTGAACACCTTCATATGCGGCCATACGGCATAGTTTTGGAAAACCATGCCGATGCCCCTCTTTGAGGGCTGTACAAAGCCTTGTGAAAGCATCGGTTTACCGTCGATAACGATATCCCCCTCCTCCGGTCTTTCCAATCCGGCAATACAACGCAGGGTGGTTGTTTTGCCGCACCCGCTGGGCCCCAGCAGGGTTAACATTTCGCCCTGGTTCACTTCCAGCTGGATGCGATTTATCGCCACAACCTTTTTAAAACATTTGAACAGATTTTTAATCTCAATGAATGCCATTTGTTTTTGTCTCCTTCACTTACCTTCCGGGCCCCAGGCGGCTTTGAGAATGCCACCGCCGATTCTTGATATGATCAGCAGAAGGATAAAGGTGATCACAATCATCAGAAAAGCCATGGCCGCCGCGATCCCGAATTCCATGCCGCGGTGCCAGTTGAGATAGATTCCGATGGGCAGGGTTTCCCATCCGCCGCGGTAAAGAAAGATCGCCGTAGAAATCTCCTGGAAGGCCATAATGAAAAACATCACCACGCCGACCAGCACCCCTTTGACCAGCAAAGGCAAAGAGATATAAAAGAAGGTTCTGAGCCGGCTGGCACCCGACACTTCCGAGGCCTCCTCAAGCGAAATGTCCAGCTGCAGGTAGGAGGAGTGCGCCATGCGCAAAAAATACGGCAGCCGCCGTGCAAACAGGGCCAACGGCATAATGATCCAGTGCGTGGCCAGGGGGATGTCATGCCAAAATGCCAAAAGATAACTGACACCGACTGCGATCCCCGGAAAGGCCAGCATTAGCGTGATCACAAAATCTAGCGCATCTCGGCCCGGGACACGGGTGCGGACGATGATGTAGGCTGCCGGAAGTCCGAAAGCGATCCCGAAAACCAGGGCGATTGTACTGAACAGAAAAGAGTTTTTAATCAGGCCCGGGCTTTCCAAAAGAATTAGCCTGAAATTTTCCAGGGTCCAATGGGTGGGAAAGGCCTCGAAAACCCATGTTCTGGAAAAAGCGGCTACCCCCAGCACGATCGGAATCAGCAGGACCAGGCCGGTGATAAAAAGCATGTATACATACGCGCCCGATTTCACCCATGGGCTTGGCTCGATCACGCGCCCTTCAGAGGTTGTCCCTTTCGAAAGACCGGTATACTTTCTCTTCTCGACCCACCGCCGGGCAAACAAAAAAAGGCTGATGCAAACGATGGCCGAAATCACCACCGCCACAATGCCCATGTATTTGCGGTGCATATCGGTAAAGTGATAGGCAATGTTGATGAATGCCACCGAAGGCAGGTAATCCACCTGACCCAAAATCTGCGGCGTGAGCCAGTCGGTAAAGGGCCACAGAAATACGATCACGGCGCCCGCCAGATAGCTGGGTGTGCAAAGCGGCAACGTAACCGTGAAAAACCGCCGAAATCCGCTTGCGCCCTCGACCTCGGCCGCTTCTTCAAAGGAGGGGTCTATGTTGGTGAAACCGGCCGAAAGACCGAGGACGATAAAAGGGAGCAGATGCAGGGCTTGAATGAAGACCAGCCCATGCAGCCCGTAAATGAAATTGATCGGCTTTTCGATCAATCCGATGTCCATCAGAATCAGATTCAGCGTTCCATACTTGCCGAAAAAGATGATGAAGGCAAAGACGCCGGCAAAAGCGGGCAAAACAATCGGCAAAAGGATCAGGGCTCCAAAAATGGTCTTCCCCCAGTGCCTGTATCGCGCCAGTATATACGCCAGGGGCACCCCGAACAAGGTGGTTGTCAGGAGCACCAGCGTGCTCAGGAGCAAGGTATTGCCGAAGATTTTCAAGTAATAGGCATCCTTGAAAAACTCCAGGTAGTTCGCTATCCCCCAGATCTTGGTTTCAACGATTTTAAAGCTTTCCAGCACCAAGATGGACAGCGGAAAAATCACCAGGAACGCAATGACCAGCCACAGGAATGCCGCCAGAATGATATTACCGCGAAACATATTACCTCGTTCCCTCCCTGAGGTTTTCGTTCCAAGGTTCAGGGTTCAGGGTTTCCCGCCCCGGGGATTAAAGCTCCCCGCCGCAAGCTACGGGGAAGTTCTGCCTACCGGCAGTGCTTCGCAGCCCCCGTAAGGAATTCTGTCTAATTTTTGATTTGATCGTTAACCCCGCGGTTAGCCACGGGGAATGCGCTCGCTGTTGCGGTTCAAACGACGAACCGGGAATCTTGGATCGGTTTTTGAAAAGAAACCGAATAATGAAGTTAAAATAATGTACGGGCGAGTATTGACCCGCCCGTACATCTGTTGGAAGCGTGGTACACATTCTCTCTTTTAGGGTGCTACAAGCAGGGCACGTGCCTTCGCTGCCGCCAAGCGGGCTGCGGCAAATGCACCATCCATCTCGAAGAGCTTGCGGGCTTCTTTTATTTTGGCTTCAGCCTTTGTCACGTCTGCTTTCGCAGCCTTGGCTTCTGCGATTTCTTCCTCTACTTCCTCAATCAGATACAGACTGCTCTTCAGCTTACCCCACTTGCGGTAAATCTCATACTCATATTTCTTATTGACTTCATCCCATCTCTTGGTTGCAAGACCCAAATCGTATTCAATGAACCCGACCTTCAGATCCCAGAATGCATCTACCCCCAGCGCCTTTTTGGCGTGCTTGGCCATAGTGACGCCTTCTTTTGCCCAGGCGGAAAAATTAACATCGGTACTGGCTGCAAAATAACGGCCCTCCAGCACATGTTTTTGTCCGTCCTTGCTGTACAGCCAGTCCAGAAATATTTTCCCGATCGCTTCGTTGGGTGCGCCTTTGAGCAGGGCCACGGCCTCTGGAACCAGGATGGTTTTTTCGGGGAGCAAATCACGCACGGGGTAGCCGTCTTTGCGCGCCGCCATGGCATTCATCTGCGGTTGTGCGACCCCGATGGGGACTTCGCCGCGCTTCACCAGATTGGTCGTATCGGTGCTGCCGGTAGAGAAGCGGGCTAACTGGGCCGCCAACAACCTGAGATATCTCCAGGCTTCCTTTTCTCCGAAGGCCTGCAGAAGGATTTCAATGGCTTCATGCATTGTGCCCGACGCGTATGGCAGCGTATGCACAATGTTGCCCCTGTAGATGGGGTTGAGCAAATCGTTCCACGTTTTGGGCGGCGGCAGTCTCAGTTTTTTCAACACCTTCTCATTGTACAGATTGGTGACGATCCAAGGTGCGAAAGCGGTCCAATAATAATCCGCATCCTTTACCTTCATGCCACGCCATGCGGCAGGAACTTTATCCCAACCTTTGGGCTTGTAAGGGACAATCAATCCTTTTTCCTTTAAGAGTTCATGCGCCGGAGCGCCGGCGCCCAGGAAGATATCGGCGTCGGGTTTGCCATCCCATATTCTCACTTTGTCCACGCAGACCGGCCATCCGCCCGGCCGCACGAAGGTGATGTCGATGTCTTTGCCATAGGCCTTCTTATAGTACGCCTTGAAACCTTTGTTAAGACTGGCGGATAACTCCTTGTAGACGGGTCCCACCCAGCCGATTTTGTCCTTGGCCAGCGCCTGCGCTGCAAAGCTTGGCAGCAGCAATAACAATGCAAGGACCGTCACGATTGTTGTCGTCAATAATCTTTTCCTCATTTCGCCCTCCTTTTCCAGTGACCGTGTCACACTAAACGTTTCCGACGTTAATCTACAATCCGACATTTCGTCATCAATTTTTTCCGCCATCACCTCCTTTTAAAAAATTTGTTGCTTTGCTCGCAATCGGCACAGGGTAGAGATATTTGTTAAAAAAAACAAGTCTTTTCCTGGAATTCTAACATAAAGATTGACACGAAGATATTTTTTGTTTCCGGGCGCTGTGCTTCATTTCGATAAGTTATAGGGCATGCGACCGCTATACCGGTTCATGTGTTGCTGATATTCTTTGATAAAAAATCTTCTTGCTTAAAGATATCTCATTGAACTATCAGAATACCTGAGGTCCGCGCAGCGGACCATTACCATTCAGAAAGCCAATACACCGTTTGTTCGCTGAAGCATTCGAGCTTTAGCCCGGAAACGTACCGATAGGAGGTTGACATGCAAATCACCATCACAAAAGCAGACTCGCTCAAATCAAAACCGGATGACGGCAAGCTCGGTTTTGGGACTCATTTTAGCGATCATTTGTTCAATTTGGATTATCATCTCGACCAGGGCTGGTACAATCCGCGTATTGAGCCTTACCATTCCTTTCAAATGGACCCTGCTTCCATGGTCCTGCATTACGGCCAAGGCATTTTTGAGGGCCTCAAGGCATATCGTACCGAATCGGGTTCGATTCAGCTTTTTCGCCCGCGCGACAACATCAAACGCATGAATCGGTCGTGCAAATTAATGTGTATGCCCCAGATGGATGAAGATTTTGCGCTTGAATCACTCAAACAGTTGCTGCTGGTCGAACAGGATTGGATTCCCCGCGCGCCGGGAACCTCCCTCTACATACGGCCCACCATGATTGCGATGGATCCTTTTATAGGGGTCAGGGCATCGCACACCTATCGCTATTACGTTATTCTGTCTCCGGTGGGAGCCTATTATGCGGAAGGGTTTAATCCCGTAAAAATACTCGTTACCAAAGAACATGTCCGCGCTGTCCGCGGCGGAGTAGGGGAAGCCAAAACCATGGGCAATTACGCCGCCAGCCTCCTTGCCGCTGAAAAAGCACACAAGGCGGGTTACACGCAGGTGCTGTGGCTGGATGGGGTTGAACAAAAATACCTCGAAGAAGTCGGTACCATGAATATTTTTGTCGTGCTTGGCGACGAGGTGATTACACCTCGGCTAAACGGAAGCATACTTCCCGGCATTACGCGCGATTCGGTCATTCAGCTTTTAAAACTGTGGAATATTCAAATAACGGAGCGGCAAATCGGCATTGACGAACTCATGCAAGCCCACGCCTCCGGAAAATTGAAAGAGATATTCGGTTCCGGAACAGCGGCCGTAATTTCACCGGTGGGGGGACTGAAATACGAAGACACGGTCATCGAAATCGGCAATGGCGGGGTTGGACCTCTTGCCAATAGGCTATTTGAGGCCATTAAGGACATTCAGTACGGCAAAGCGGAAGATCCCATCGGATGGATTGAACCAGTGGTGTGATTTTCGCTTTTGATATGGACTCTAAGTGAATTTACCCTCGCCTCATATGAAGCACCTGCCGGCGTTCATCGCCAAGATGGAAAAAGAAGGGCTTCCACCTGTCGTGATTGACACGTTCCGTTATTATTATCAAAAAGTAGTTTCCGGAGAAACGGGTCTGCTGTCCAGTGCGGACATCAGACCTGTTGATTATGATCAAATCGAAGATCAGCAAAACTTGGCCAAATATGCCGGCCAGGGAAACAAGGTTTTAAAAAAAACCATTACTATCGTCTTGAACGGAGGGTTGGGAACCAGCATGGGGCTTACCGGCCCCAAGTCACTATTGATCGTCAAAAATAAACTCTCTTTTTTAGACATTGTTCTGCAGCAAGCCGAGTCGATCAATATTTCTTTGGCTTTGATGAACAGTTTCAGCACCGATAAGGCCACCATGTCAGCTTTGTCGGAGATTAAACCCAAATCGATTCCGCTTACATTTCTTCAGCACAAATTCCCCAAAGTACTGCAAAAAGACTTCAGCCCGGCAAGCTGTCCTGACAATCCGGCCCTGGAGTGGAATCCCCCGGGACACGGCGATATTTATATCGCTCTTTATGCCTCCGGTGTGCTTCAAGCGCTTTTGGATCGCGGGATTAAATACGCCTTTGTCAAAAACGCAGACAATCTCGGCGCCACATTGAATGTCTCTCTTCTAGGATTCTTTGCCTCGCAGGATTTTCCGTTTATGATGGAAGTTTCCCAAAGAACTCCGGATGATAAAAAAGGCGGTCATCTGGCCAGAGCCCAAAACGGATGCTTGCTTTTACGTGAAATCGCCCAGTGCCCTGAAAAAGATCTTGAGGCGTTTCAGGATATCCAGCGTTTCCGGTTTTTTAATACCAACAATCTGTGGGTGAATTTGGGCTATCTGAAAAACCATATCGAATCCCAAAAAACCATTCGTTTACCCATGATTCTGAATTCCAAAACACTCGATCCGCGCGACGAAAAAAGTCCGCCTGTCTATCAAATCGAAACCGCAATGGGGGCGGCCATCTCCCTTTTTGAGGGTGCCACTGCCGTGAAAGTAACCGGTTCACGGTTTTATCCGGTAAAAAAGAGCAATGCGCTCATGGCCATGCGTTCGGACTGCTTCGTTTTTACGGAATCCAAAGGGCTGATTCTAGACCCGAAACGACGTTACGATCGTCCCCGTATTGACCTTGATACCCGGTATTTCGGTAAGGTTGACCAGTTTGAAACCAGATTCGCACACGGAATCCCGTCTTTGATTAATTGCGAATCTCTTACCATTAAGGGTGACGTAAAGTTTGAGGGCAAAGTGACGATCAAGGGAAAGGTTTTAATTGAAAATCAAGGAAACACGCAGGCTGTTATCAAGGAAGGCGCCATCATTGATCACGATGTGATCATCAGATGAAAGCCCTGGCAGGTACTTATCTTTTCTTATACATGTAATAATACTTCATGACCTTTTTGACATACGCTTGGGTGGATCTGATCGGAGGGATGTCATTATAGCGTGCCACCTTGGTGGGGCCTGCATGATACGCTGCCAGGGCCAGTGTCACATTCTGGTCAAAACGGTTTAAAAGCCGTCGAAGATACCTGGCGCCGGCCATGATGTTTTCACGAGGGTCAAAAGGATTTTTTAAATCGAGTTTTTCTACCGTTTTCGGCATAATTTGCATCAATCCCATGGCGCCGGCTTTAGAAACCGCACGCGGGTTAAAATTCGACTCAACCCTAATGACCGATGTGAGTAAAGGAACCGAAATTCTATGCGCTGTTGAAGCGGTTTTTATGTGCCGATCAAACCGTGCATTTGCATAAGACAGGATGGGTGCGATCGGTTTTTCTTTTAGATATACCTGGTATTTCGAGGATGTGGGAACGTTGGTAAAATGAAGGATCCCCTGCGCATCGATGTACAAATAGATATCCGCCGCCGCGGACCACACAAACCCTATCCACACAAGGCCAGCCACAAACCCGCCCAACAACACCGATTTGAAGTGACGATTTAGTTTCATCTGGTGCATCCTATCATAAATGGGGTTCAATGAACATCATCTTTTTGCATCCGAGCCCAAATTACCCCCCTTTTTGAGGATAAACGATCAGCCGCTCCCCCGGGTGGATCGGCCTTTCGATATCGAGGCGATTCCATATGATAATGGCGCTGAGCGGAACACCGAACCTTTCGGCAATCATCGAAAGATTATCCCCCTTGCGGACGACATAAATCCGTTCTTTTTCTTGCACTTGCTCCTGCTGTAAGAGCGCTTCATACCGTAAATGGAATCCTTCGCCCGCACCCTTGGGAACCAGAATGCTGTGACTCCCGGAAATAAGATAATGGCCGCGAATATCAGGATTTAGATCCTTAATGGCCTTGAAATGTGTCTCTGCCGCCGCAGCTAGGACTCGAACCGGAACCTCCTTGACAGAATCGACTCTAATTCGATCAAAGGCCATGGGACGATAATAATCGCTTTCAGCAAGGACAAATCCAAATTTTGCCGGCTCCGATAAAATCGATTTTGCCGCCAGGATCTTGAATAAAAACCGCTGGGTTTCCAAATGCAGGTAAAGCCGATAATAATCATTCATTTTTTGTTCCATCATTTCGGCCATGAGCCCCTCTTCGCCCATATTATAAGCGGCTGCGGCAAGCGTCCAGGATCCAAGCATTTCATGGAGATCTTTAAAATAGTCTATGGCGGCCTGCGTTGCGGCAAATAGATTACGCCGCTCATCGAGACGACGATTGACGATTAGACCATACTTCCGTCCGGTATGCGGCATAAACTGCCAAAAACCGACCGCCCCCTTGAATGATCGGGCGTGAGGACGAAGGGCGCTTTCAATAACCGCTACATATTTTAGATCCTCGGGCATACCGCTTTCTTGAAGCATTTTTTCAATATACGGAAAATAACGCCCCGTGCGTTTGAGCCAGAGGATCACCTGGGGCCGATTCCACAACGTGAGCAGGAGTTCTTTTTCAAATCGTTCCCGAACTTCCTGGATGTCCAGCGGCACCCGTTCACCACAAAATTGAGGCGTTCGCTCCAGCATCTTGAGGGAACTGATTAGATTGGGAAAATCAGAGGCTTGGGAGGAGGTGTAAAAACCGGCAGCAGCAAACAGTACGCTGGTGAAGACCCAAAAAACGTTAGGCCATTTCAGCTTCGTTGTTTTCATCTTGATAATATCGAATTTAAAAGCAGTGTTGCCTTTTGAATAGACATCGGCAATATTCATCCTTTTCAGACGCTATAAATAAGGCTTTAGCCCATCCAGCCATAATTTTAAAAGATCAAGACGAATGGTATTTTGGGTTTCAGGCAATCTTTTAGTATGTAACGATTCAATTAACCAACCGATGGCAGCACGAACGTCTGCGACAGTTAGAATGGTGCCTGTGCTGTTTTTCAAATCATCCCGATAATGAAGCGTTATGGTGACCATTTTGGAAAAGACGTCTCTGACATCATCGGGAACCTGGCCCACGTTGTTGGAAACCCGCAATAAAAGTTGCCTGATTTCATCTTCATTCATAAAAACAATAACTACATATAGCGGTTTATACTACTACTACAATATATATGTTACATAGTTACCACTATGGGGTCAAGGGTTTTGTTTCACTCTTCAATTATTAAGGGTTTTGTGCTACTAATACCAAAAAAACTCTTTTGTTTCGAATTTTTGTGTTTTGATTATGGATACTTCAATTATCGTAACCACCTATAATTGGCCTGAAGCCCTTGCGATTTCATTGGATTCAATTGTAAGACAGTCGGTTCAGGACATCCAAATTGTCGTTGCTGATGACGGATCAGATGAACACACGGCTCTGACCGTAGCGGATATTTTGGGGCCTTCAGGCCGTGATTGGATTCACGTGCGGCATGCCGATGTTTCCGTCAGGCAATCTAGGATAAGAAATCTGGCCGTAAAATATACGACCGGCGAATATCTTATATTTAGTGACCATGATGTCATCTTGCACCCGGAATTCCTTGCGGATCATCGGGCTTTCGCCCAAAAAGGTTTTTTTTTACAAGGCAAACGCGTTTTTTTAACAGAGCAATTAACCCAGAAAGTATTAACCGCCGGGGCGTTTGTTCCACCTCCGCCATACCTTCCAGGTATTGAAAATCGCAAGAATGCAGTTCGTTCGCCCTTGTTTGGAAAAATATTAATGCGTCCCAAAAAGTTTCAAACCACTCTGCGCGGATGTAATTTCTCGGTTTCAAAAGAAGAATATTTAGAAGTTGATGGCTTCGATGAAATCTTTGATGGAATGTGGGGTCGTGAAGACTCAGATATTTGTTACCGCCTTTTTCATTCTGGTGTATATGTCAAAAACTTATGGTTTACAGCGCTTCAATACCATCTATCCCATAAGTCGATTAATAACAAATCTATTAGCCGGCTTGATTTTGAGCTGCAAAAAAACCGTCGAGAAAAACGGATAAAAGCAATCCATGGCTTCTCCAGGCTTTCCGACGAAGGGGAGATTGTCGCCTCATCCTAAATCATGTTTGTATGGATTGATTTTTCAGGGCTCCCATTATAGGAAGCAGAATCTATTCCTTATGGAAGAAATGGCGTCTATCCCTATATTTTTAACATCGCTACTGATTATTATCGTGGAACAAAATGGAAGCTAACCCTTCCAATTCCGCCAAAAGGCGTCTTAAAATTGAAAACTATTTAATAACGATTGAAAAAATCGGGTTTGGGGCCCTTTTGGGAATCGGTTGCATGTTTGCCCTTTCAGTCTCATTGACTAGCATATTAAGTGTGATTGTCCTGCTGGCCTTTGTAGCCGGCAACAAGTTTCGTCAAGCAGTGGAACATATTAAAACCAATTCCGTTTTTTTACTCGCCGCCATCCTATTCTTGGTACTGACGATCGGAATCCTCTATACTTCTGCACCATTGAAAGAGGCGATTTTGGTTTTGAAGAAATACCGCGACCTGATATTTATTTTAATCTGCGCCAGCTTTATCAAAACAGAACGCCACCGCGAATTAATGATCAATGCGTTTTCATGCGGAATGTTAGTTATAATAACTGTGGCCACGGTGGATTGGCTGGGATGGGCAGCTTTTTTCACCGAACAAAAAATGATAAAGGACTTCCTGCTACGCGTGGCTTCCAATTCTTTTATGGTCTTTTTTGCATTTTTAGCGTTGCATAAAAGCCAGCAGTCAAGCATACGCAACATCAAGCTGTTGTGGCTATTGGCTGCCGTTTGTGGAGGGTTTTATGTCTATGTGCTCGCTTATTCGCGTACGGCCTATCTCCTTGGTTTGCTATTGGTTTTGCTTTGGGCGTATCAGAAGCTCAAAATTAAGGGCCTTTTAGTTGGAGCTGCCATCGGGGCCGTGCTTGTTGCATCTTTGTGGCAGTTTTCACCTGTTTTTCACAATCGAATAAACGAAGCGGTAATACATGCCAAAGAATATTTTTACGCACCGCCCAGCCAACATTTCGAACCCACCCAGTTGAGAATTGGGTGGTATACGCATAGCTTCAAGATCTTTACCAAAAAACCGATCTTCGGCCATGGAACTGGCTCAATGCTGACCGAATACAAGCGACATTTTCCAAACAAACCTGAATTCCTCACCGACAATGCCCATAATTCCTATCTGTTGCTTGGTGTACAGGTGGGTGTTATCGGGATATTGCTGTATATCATTTTGCTGATTTGTCAGTGGCGCTTTGCAAGGTTTCTACCCGGAGTAAGCAGGTCGCTGGCAGAAGGTTTCGTGCTTGTGCAAGGAATTGGGTCGTTGGCCAATTCGTATTTGCTCTCCGCGGATACGGGACTCTTTTATTGTTATTTTACAGTATTGCTGTACACGGGATTAAAAGATAAAGCCGCCCGTAACCGTTCACAGGGATAGGAACAAGGACAAAATTGAAGCCCCAAAATCCTCGTAAATAATTACTTGTTTCGCCACGTCATGCCGGCGAAGCTGATCGACTCTATCTTAAAAGTTCATCTCCACGCCCACAGCATGCTATAACGATTTTGTTCATAATCAGTCTTTGTTGAAAATCCTAATTTGTCAAGATAGGATCTTAAGTCTTTGAGGTTGTTTCTCGGTATGTTATGCGTTCGATGAACCTCCATGGCCAACCGTTTTACCCTTTTTAAAACCTCCTTTGGCGTTTCATAAATTATTTCAAATTCAGCGCCCTCACAATCCAATTTTAACAAATCACAAGAATGTATTTTTAGATCCTTAAAGATGCCGGTTAGGCTTATGGTTTCTATTTCAATCTGTTGGCCCTGTTTGATGCTATGTCTGATTGACGCATTCGTCGTAATTTCCTGAGTCGGATCGGCCCATATGGTATTATTTCCATTTTCTTTTGTCACCGCCTGCTGATAGCAATGAATTCGATCACATTCATTATTAATAATGTGGTGTTTCAATTTTTTAAAATTGTTTGGAACCGGTTCAAAAGAAAAAATTTTTGCATTCGGAAATCGTTCATATGCAAAAAGTGAAAAAAAACCAACATTTGCGCCTACATCAATAACTGAATACGCCCCAGAGCGTTCCATACGAAACGGCTTTATATAATTTTCTCCAAAAAAGACCTCTTTAAATTCGGATAACACGCTTATCGGCACGTCTATCGTTTGGCCTTTTCTGGTTTGAAAAGAGATCGCGTTAGGATGAGTAAATCCGAATTTATAAAAGTAATATTTCGGCCAGTTTTTAATATTTTTAATCAGATTCCAATGTCTCATCTAATTAGTTCCCATCCATGACTGTTTTCGCATATGTTGCCGCGCCAAGCCCGGCCACACAGCCTTCACCCACCGCCTTGGCCATCTGCCACGGCGGGCCGCATATATCCCCGGCAGCATATATCCCGGGGATATTGGTCTCCTGTTTTTTGTTGGTGGCGATATACTTCATCTCTTCATCCAAGGCAACGCCGAGGGTAGCAGCCAATTCCATTACCCCCTTTGCCCCCAGTTCGATAAAGACACCGGCCAACGGAATTTCGGAGCCATTATTCAAAACCAGGCCCTCTACTTGATTTTCTCCGCTGATCGCCTTCACCTTTTGTCCCTCATGCAGAAGAATGCGGCTTTGCCGGAGTTCTTTTTCAAGAGATTCTGCCACCTGGAGTTTCTCGCATACCAGATGAACGATTTTGGCATAATGCAATATGGTCAAAGCGCCGCTCACTGCAGCACTTTCTCCGCCGACTACAGCCACATCCTCTCCCCGGAAAAAATTGGCATCGCATTCAACACAGTAACTGACCCCTTTGCCCAACAGTTCCTTCTCCCCTTTAACGCCCAGTCGGTTACGAGATGTCCCGGTGGCCACGATTAAGGCTTTAGAGCATAGCATTTGACTGCTCTCTGTGGTTATCTGAAAAATATTTTCGGTCGCATCGATTTTAAGAACATCTTCATCCAGGATCTCAGCCCCGAAATTTTCGGCCTGCTCCCTTCCGGCGCGAAGCATTTCCTCTCCCGGCAGATTAAAAATACAGCAAAAATTCTCAATGTGAGCATGGAAAAGGCTGCTTTTGCTCTCCTTGCCCAAAATGAGCACAGATACCTTTTTGCGTGCCGCATGTATTGCGGCCTGCAGACCGGCCGGTCCCGAACCCAGAATAACGACATCATACAAAGCGTTCATTTCTCTCTTTCCTCCCGAATAATTTAAAGCCTGACACGGACAATCGTCTTCAAGCGGGACACCTCCTCTGGGAGCCTAAAACCCTTTTACTCTGCCGGCGGCCACCAAGTATAACATAAACACGTTCTGGCTCAAATCGAGTAATTGCCGGGCTTCTTCATCATAAAACGCGCCTACCCCACAGCATCCCAAACCGAGTGCCGTGGCACCGAGGTAAATCGCCTGCCCGAGCCTTCCTGCATCCAACATGGCATAACGATAACCTCGAGGGCCCAAAGTGTTATCCAACCATTCGATGTCGGTCAGAAATACAAATTGAACCGCCGCATTTCGAAGCCATTCTTGCCCCAAGCAGACGGTGGCCATCTCTCCCAAATAGCGACCGGCCGCGACAAGCCCGATCTCCTTTTGCTTTGTATCCAAAAAATAAATTCCGGATTTCAAACCGGCGATGTCCTGAAACAATAATCCCAAGCTCAGACTCGCTATTCGTTGCAACCTTTGGGGTCTGTCTTGTACCGAAGTCTTTCTGACAAAATCCAAAAGACGTCCAAATCGGGCTTCTGGAATCGATTTGCGGATGAAATTTCTTCGTGATCGCCGCTGGATCAATGTTTGACCATACGACACCTCTTTTTCCACCGGGAGGTCCAAATTCAACCGGCTCCACACGGCGGGTTTGAGGCCAAAGGCCTTTTGCCGTGTTGAAACCGGTTCAAGGGGCTTCCAATCCGTCTTGCCTGAAAGATAGGCTTCCTCGATTTCCGGATAAGCGACCTCCTGCGGGGAGACGATGCTGGCTTCTATATATTCCTCCGCCAAGCGCTCTGTTTGAGCGCCATTTTTATGCTTGGCAGTCTGGTTTCCGCGAATATGAACAGCCGCCAGGCAAGCCTCCCGCCGGCTGTCAATGCCGAGCATGTGACCGGTTTTCTCATCATCAAAATCATAACTGACGTCAAAAACAATTCGGAATCCCCTTAACGCTAAAAGGAGATTTTGCATGACGTGGCCCGCATCGAGTAACGCATATCTGAAGGCCCGCGCCCGATACTTCCAGGCGCTCCTAAAAAAAAGCCCCGTAATCCAAAATGACGCTATCAACTTATTGGGGTCTGAACATGGAACGGCATCTCGAACGGTGGCACCGAGATCCCCTTTGCGCAAAGGAATCAGCACCCTGTCTTTCAAACCATAATGGTAAAGGCCGTTTTTCAATCCCTGAATCCCGTGGGCCGTTAAATAAATTTCATTCGGATAGAGGGCTCCCGCGGAAGCGGTTGAACGGTAATAAAAAATATCACCGCCGTGACGGCTTTGAGCTGTGATGGTGCAGGTCAGGAAAAAAATCTTGGAAAGCAGCGCCAGCTCGAGAACCGGCGGTGGATCATGCGGGGCGCTCTCGCCCAGCAAATCCCATAACGAAATTTCAGGAAAATCGTCTTCCACTTCAAGGGGTATTGGTTCGATTCCGGAGTATTTTTTGTAACGCTTGGGTTGATTTTGCCAGTCCAAAAAATGGCCCTGCATTCGATTTCGATGATAGCTTGTGGCAAGATGATATGCGGCGGCGGATTTGATCATGAGTGCCCTTCCTCTATTTTAAATTTGTCCGGGACAAGGAGGCGTTCGACAACCAGCTCTTTTAATGATCGAACGTTGATATCGAGTTCGTATTCTTCTCCCAGGTCTCTTATCTGATCGTAGCAATTATGGCAGGGCGCAATTACGATTTTCGCGCCCGTGGACTTTATCTGCTCGGCTTTCACCCGGCCGGAAGCCATCCGAAAAGGTTTGTAGGTTGGGCCCATGGGCATGATTCCGCCACCGCCACCGCAACAATGATTATGCTCGCGGCTGGGGCTCATATCTCGAAAATCATCGGCAAGATATTTTATTATTTTCCGGGCGTCTTCCCACAATCCGCCGTTGCGCGATATATTGCAGGGATCCTGGTACGTGACGGGTGTTTTTAGCCTTTTTGCCGGATCTATGCGAATGCGCCCATCGCGCAAATACTCGTACAGCAGCCGTACAAAATGCACAATTTCCACACCGGGCCTGCCGTCCGGATAGCCAGCTAAATAAGGACCTTCAAAGGCCAGAGAACGATAGGCGTGTCCGCATTCCGTGATCAGGACTTTATCAGCGCCCAATGTTTGTGCCGTTTCATACACATTCTTGACAACCTGGCCGGCCAATTCACGGTCACCATTAAACATCGGCAAATTGGTACAATCCCACCCGAAGGTCGGTATGGTCCAGCTTTCTTCCGCTAAAGACAGGATGACAGCCGCATCGGCGATATCCTGCGGATAGTATACCGGCTCTCGGGGATTAATAGTGTACATGTATTTGATTTCGGGTTTGTCGATCGGAATTGTGATGCCTTTAAATTCGGTCTCGGTTTCTTCGACCATCCATTCGCATGTTTCAACTATTTCCTCTTTGGGCAGGCCCATGTGATTTCCTGTTTGGCGGCAATTTTCTGAAAACTCGGCCAAGCTTTTGGGCCGAATTCCTTGTGACCAGCAAATATGCCGTGCGAGCCCGATCATCGAGGCAATATCAATTCCAAAGGGGCAATACATGGAACAGCGCTTACACATGGTACATTGAAGCCATAGGATCTCGTAGCCGTCTTCCAGAAAAGCGCGCTCCAAGTTCCCTTTACGCCGGTACATCTTACCCAGGGTGTTTTTGAATTTATAGGCCGGACTTAAGCGGGGGTTGTGATCATGGGCAAGATAGTAGAAACAGCTCTCTGCACAGAGCCCGCATCGAGAGCAGATATTGAGCCCGGTACGGATGCGGGCTCCGTTGTTGGCTTCCAGAATGGCTTTGATTTTTTGTATGTCGACGGGCTTCTTTAAACCATCCGGCGTCGTTTCTTTTTCCTCAAACACACTCACCATCAAAGATTCCCCATTTCAATTTCCCCAAACCACTCTACCACGGGCGTGCGCCCCGGCGGGATCCCATCTCAAAACCGATAAACAACCGTGTAAAAAAGAAAAGCACCATATGTCCGAGTTTGGTAAACGGGATGACAACCAGCAAAGCCTCACCGCTGAAGACATGTAAAAGTATAAAGGCTTTGTACGGGCCCCACTGATGGTATGCTAAAAACCCGGTGATGAAGGGGAGAACGGTTAGAGCTAAAAGAAAATAATCCCTGGCTTCGGTCAGGATTCTGACTTCGGGCCGTTTGATCCGCCGGCCGAACAGGAAAATTCCCGCCCCAATCACCATGAGCGTCATGGCATCGGCAAACCCGTCGGGCAGGGACCACAACCGCACACCAAAGGCTTCATCCCAAAGAATGTTGTGGGCGTTCAAAAAAATCGGGACCGCCAAGAGGAGCAAATGGAAGGTAAACGCCATAAACGTAAAAACAGGCGCCAGCCGCATCGAAGCGCTAGCCCAGGGTATGATCCAGTGGACGATTGACTTCATCCCCCATCCGAAATCGACATGATTAAAGAAGATCTGGTCTTTTTTGCGGCTCAACCGGTAAAGGAGCATCAAGCGCAACGCCAGCCCGCCAAAAAAAATGCTACCGGCGCCCCATAGGCCCGGTCCGGCTAGAACTTCGTATGCGGTGTTAAACGTCGGCACTGGCGTCTCTCAGCAATTTTTTGTAATCTTTTTTGAACCTTCGATGCTTATGGTTGGAAATCTCCTATGATACTTCCAAGATGGTGTCAACATTCGAAAAATATTACCGATCAGAGAGGAAACAACA
>CAZHAH010000058.1:0-31290 GCA_964530095.1 uncultured Desulfobacteraceae bacterium
GAAGTTGTGTTCAGCCGCCAGCGCCCATTCGATCGCTTGGTCTACATCGCGGCAGCGAATCAAAGGCAAAACCGGCATAATTTGTTCGGTCCATACCAGGGGATGGTCCTTTTCGGTTTCCAGGATGACTATCTGGATTTCGGGACCCACCTCCAGGCCAATCGTCTTTAAAATAATTTCGGGCGATTTGCCGATGTATTCCATGTTTATCGTACCCGGCTTTCCGGGACCGCTGACTTCACTGAAAATATGCTTTAGGAGTTCTTCTCCCTGCCGTGCGGTGATTTCATAAGCCTTGTATTTTTTCAGATTTTCTTTCAACGTGTCAGCCACCGATTCAACAACAAAAATTTCCTTTTCGCTGGCACAAGCGATACAATTGGAAAATCCGGCGCCTTGCACAATACACCGGGCGGCACGGTCCAAATCGGCAGTTTCATCAACGACCACCGGGGGATTTCCGGGTCCTCCGGCAACGACTCTTTTACCGGTCTTGGTTGCAAAAGAAACAACACCATGCCCACCCGTCACGGCAATCATACTCACATCGGGATGCGTCATTAGCCGTTGCGCTGAGGGGATCGACGGTTCTACTAAACAGGATACACAGTTAGGCGGTCCACCGGCCGCAACAATGACTTTATTTAGATCTCGGATCGCTTGGGCCGATGATTTGGCAGTTTTGGGATGGGGGTTAAATACCACCGTATTACCGCCCGAAATCATCATGATGGCATTAAATAGAACGCTTGGGACCCCATTGGTTATCGGATTGATGGACGCAATCACTCCGAAGGGAATCCTCTCTATGATGGTAACGCCTTTATCTCCAGCGTAAACCTCAGGGGCAAGGTCGTCCATACCGGGAACCTCACAGGCGGAGAGGTTTTTACTCGCATTATCCTCTAACTTACCCAAGTCCGTTTCTTCGAATTCCATTCGGGCATATTGGGGTGCCTTGTCCCTACCGGCCTCTCGTATACTTTGAATTATCTGACGGCGAATGGTCAAGGGAAGGCTCAAAAGCGTCTCCTGAGCATTACAGGCAGCCTGGATACATTCATCTATATCCTGAAAGATCCCATCGGGTACGGTGGAATGTTTGATTGGAGTCGGTTCCCTGGGACTCGCCTCAACCTTCTCCCCGGATAATCGTTTTACCACTTCTTCAACAATTTGATTTACCAGTCTCTCATCAAGACTCATTTTTAGCTCCAACTCGGCTTAAACCAAAACCTGCCATTTCTGGAAGGACACTAGGTAATGGAATTATCAAAATACTCAATTTCAAACGTGTCGTAATTCTTGGTATCTTCTTCCGCATAAAAATCCTGACGCTTGCGCACACCATTTTCGATTTGTGACAGCCGTTCGGCGGTAGCTGCTTTGTCAATGTAGGCGATTTCATGGACCAAAGCACCCAAAAAGGTGACAATATGTGAAAACGGATCCACAAAGGAAAAGCCGTCCATGTCAATAATTAGAAAGTGATCTGAAAGATTAACGATCGGCGATTTTAGTGAATCACATAGGGAAACGACGTTGGTATTGAATTGTTTGGCATATTCTATGATTTCGATTGCTCTTCGAGGATACCTTGGAAAGGCGATTACAAACAACAGGCTCGATTCACCATGCAAGGAAATATGATCCAAATTGTTCCAAGAATGTGAAGTATCAATGAGGACGCCCGCTTTAATTTTTTTCAACAAATACCCAAAATAGTAGGCCAAAGTGGCCGACGCTTTGTATCCGGCCACCAACACGGATGGGGAACCAAAGATCATTCGGGCGAGATTTGCCATTTCTTGCTCGGTTACTGTTTTCATCATATTTTCAAGATTCATACGCGTGTTCCGGCTATAGGCATCCAGCGTCGCTGTGTGGTCGGTTTTTTGGCTGGCTTTTAACAACCGTTCTACGCTCGTCAACTCAAGGCGCAGTAAACCTTTGAGGTACTGCTCGAATTCTCCGTAACCGCTAAACCCTAAATCCATGACAAAACGCGTAATCGTCGGTTCGCTTACCTGACATCTCTGAGCTATTTCCTTGGCGTTCATCAGGAAGAGTCTTTTGTAATCCTCCATCATAAAGTCAGCCACGCGTCGTTTTTTGGGTGAAAGACCTGGCCGGATGTGGACAATTCGCTTAAAAAATTCTTTTTTGATGGTGGCGATCATGGTTTTCTAATGCGCTTTACCCTCTAAGGCAGCCAGGGACGTCTCGGCGGCTAGTTTCCCGGCTTGCACGTTGGATGTTGACCCGGCAAAATAAACGCGACCACTGGCCCCATAGACACTGACATGAATCAACTTAATGTCGGCCGCCTTCTCGGCCTCGTTGGCCGCATAACCGGCGTAACCGGCCGGCACTGCTTCCAGAATATATAGCGTTTCATCGCTGATTGACAGGCTAGCGGCCCGAAACCGGTTCACGATCTGGCTCATGGAGGGATTAATGCGTTCAATCGTCTCAACCGCCAGTATTTTTGGCTTCAGCCGGTCGCTTTCTTTTAATCCCAAAAAATCAAGTACGACTTCGCCGGCCTCGTGCACATCCGCCGGTGAATCCGCATGCACTTCCAGCATTCCGTAGGTTCGTTCGACGACCATAGCCCCGGGGCGAACGTTGGTCTTCTTCATTACCACATCGGTTAGCGAGTTGATCTCAATTCCGGGCGCAATTTCCAAAAATAAGGCCGCCTGACCCGCCACCGGATAATAACCTCTTGCCGTAGAACCGATATATCCTGCGAACTGTTTCTGCAATTCATCGATGTAGGCGAAGGCCCTGAGTTCAACCATAACCGCTTACCCTTTCAGATACTCTTTAGCCATTCTCGCTTGTTGGGGCAAATCGCTGTCTGGGTTGTGCAGGTGGCATTTCCCTCACATGAACATTCATGATCCGCACTTTTATAAAATCGAGCGTAGCAGAAGTCATTAATCGGAAGCGAAACCTCACAATCCATGATTAATTCGGAGATCAACCGGCCGATGACGGGGGCCAATCCGAAACCATGCCCGCAGAAGCCGGTTGCAAACACAAAACCGGGGACCTCCTCCGCCAGCCCGAGAACGGGTATTCCGTCCGACATCTGGGCGATGAGGCCTGACCACATGCGAATGGCGTGAAGATTTTTAAGAATTGGGAAGTAATCCAACACCATTCGGGAGATGGCGGGCCCGATGAAATGGAAAAGGGGCTTGCCCTCTTGATGGATGAAAGTTTCCGTTCCAACAAATCCGCCCCAGAAAAAAGAACCATGCGCTGTCTGCCGGCCGTAAAAAAGCCCCTTGGCCTGTCCGACCATTTGTTTGAAAAGCGGGGGATAGGGTTCGCTGATCATGGCTTCTGAGAAAACCGGTTTCATGGGTAAGTCAAGTCCCACCATGTTTGCCACCTTGCGCCCTGCTGTGCCGGCCGCATTGACAACGAGATCTGTTTCAAAGACCTGCTTATTTGTATGAACCCCGGTGACGCGACCTTTTTGCAGCGTTATCCCGTTAACTTCCTCGTGCGTAAAAAACCGTGCCCCCAGATTTTTAGCCTTCTTAAAAAAACCGTAAGTCACCAGAAGCGGATTCACATGGCCGTCTGTCGGACAAAAACTCGCACCCACAATGCTTTGGCCCACATGGGGATTGACTGCCAATACCTGCTTGCGGTCAAGCAACTCAAGTTCAAGTCCGGCGGATTTCTGGTTTTCCACCGATTGACGCATGATATCCAATTCTTCTTCGCTGGTGCATAGTCTCAGGTTACCTTCGCGAATATACTCAACATCCACACCCAATTCTTCATGCAGGGAACCGTACATTCGAATGCTCTCCATGGCCAAAGGCATTTCTTTTAGATTCCGTGCTGATTGACGGACACCGCCACCATTGGCGCCGGAGGCCTCTCCCCCAACTTCCGATTTTTCGATGACTACCGGTTTAAGCCCTTCTTTGGCCAGGTTGTAGGCGATGGCGTTCCCCATCACTCCGGCACCGATAATCACAACATCTGCTTTAGTTGGCATATGATCGCCTGCGATTTAGAAACATCATTTTCAGCTAACCGGTAGCAAAAACTGCAAGAGAAATCGGTCTGGCCGGTGCCCGTGCAGTGGTGGGCTTGATTTGCGAAGCATTAAGACCCAGTTCATCGACTAAAATCTGAGTCACCAGTCGCTGGCAAGTTTGACCCTGACATAGCCCCATTCCGGCCCGGGTAATACGTTTGATACCATTTAAGGTTTGGATGCCGTTTGTAATGGCTTCCCGGATTTCTGTCTTGGTGATCTCTTCACACCGGCAAATGATCAGATCATCACCTTCCGCCGGATCTCCCGGCTTAGACGGTAGTTCAACAGGCTCGGTCCCTTTTTTGATTTGTCGAAACCGCTGGATGACCCGGCGGATTATATTTTCTATTTCCGCATCAGACATCTCGCTCAAGGGAGATGCTGAGGGTTTCTCCTCAACCGGGTGAGTATCAGGTTGAAGCTCTGGCACCGGTCTATCCCCCTGATCGCCCCCATAATGAATCTGAATCTGGTGGTCTCTTATGAGATCTTGGGCCGCCGCGGATATCCGCGCCCCCTTGGGAATCTCAATTGTTTTGCGTCCGGCATCAAGAACGTTTTTGATATGGCTTGTGAAGATAAAAACAGGTGCCATTTAGCTCTTCTAGGCCTCCTCAATTCAGTGTGTGCGCCCATAAGCGCTAAGTTGTTTTGAAGTTGTTTTGAAAGATTAACGTCGAACATGGACGCGCAGCGCAGGCGCTTGCGCCGCGTGACATCGAACGTCCAATGAAAAACAAACACCCAATGCCGAACATTTAACAGCTATTTCTGTTTCTTCATCTTTTCCCATTAAACATTCGATGTTGGACGTTCATTTTTTTCAGTAAACTTTCCACAGTCCATCCAACGCAAAAATAACTTAGCGCTTATTGTGTTTGCGCCCCTGAAGGCTGTTCAGGGTTTCAACGACCGTTTTGGCCGCTGCCTGAATCTCTGACTCACTCCCGGCCATATAAATTCTCCCGGCCGCCCCAAAGAATCTGATGTCGACCAAACGGATATTGCAGTGTTTTTCGGCTTCATTGGCCGCAATGGACGAATAGGCGGCGGGCGTAACCTCTAAAAGGTAGACATCATCTCCGCCCAGAATTAGCATTCCGCGGCTACTGCGATTGATTATCACGGCCTGATAGGGGTCGATTTTGTTAATGATACTGGTGGATAAAATATGCGGGACCAAACGCTGCTCTTTTGTGAAACCCAGCTCATCCAAAATCATCTGTCCGGCGTGGTTGACTTCCTCCTGTTCAAAGGAATGGATTTCCAACATTCCATAACGTCTCTCAACGATCATCTCCCCCGGTCGTGAATTGGTTACCTTTAGGGCGATGTCGGTTAGACGATTAATCTCGATGCCAGGCACCACTTCTACGAATAACGAGGCCATGCCTTCCACCGCCAGAAATCCCCGACACCGGCTCGCGAATAAAGAGGCAAATTGCGGTTGCATTCGATCAATATGGCAGTAGGCTCTGAGTTCGGCCATAAACACGCCTCCTTTAACGATAGACTTTAAGATAAAATTTTTGGACTGCGTTATCGGAAAAACTCCTCGACGACGTACACACGGTACGCCTTACTCGGGATTTTCCCTCTAGCCTTGCCAAAATCATTATCTTAAAGCCTATCAAATCTAAATTCTAAAGAAATTCTTAATCAATTTTTTATTCAAGCATCCATTATTCCAACATTCCATCATTCCACAATTCCACTACACCTGGTTCAGCTCTCAACGATCCGGATGGAATATTCCTTGGCCAAATCGCGCGCCAAAGGCGTTACAATTCCATCTGACGACAGCTTTATGATGTGTTTGTTCTGGCCCACAGCGGTATAGATATCCCTGGCAGTAACCAGCCGCATCGTTTCGGTGGTCTTCGCACCAGGTGGATCTTGCCGTTTTGGGCCATCTCCATTCTTCTCTTTAAGGAATGTCTGATCAAAAACCTCGCTCAACTCCTCGGTGACACAGAACACGATTCCAAAACTTTCAAGTTTACCCAAAATCTGTTCGATCTCTTTTTTCAGGGTATTATTAACCACCATGTCACAAACCAAAAACCCATCGCGCGCCGCCAAAACCTTTTTCCCCTGCAGCAGGGCGGAAAGAACGATATTCGATTCCAGGTCATCGCAGATAAAATGTGCCACCTTGGCCGCCACCTTCAGGCAAAAGGTGGGCAGAACAATTACATCCGCTCTTTGTAAGACCTTATTCAGCCCATCGGCATTCACCGTATCCAGAATACAGCGCGCCCCGATTTTTTCCCTTACGTCAGATCCACTGATCCATTGACGCGCCGACTCGCCGGTGAATATGCCGGTTTGCCCGGCGCTTTGCATGATCTTTTGAATTTGGCCCAGGGCCGCATCTAATTTCCGAACCCCGGCATGGAAAACGCTCAGGACATAAGGACCCTTAACCGGCAGAGAAAGCTTTTGCGATCCGGCTTCTTTATCTAAGCTCATTTCACTTAATACCTCCCGGACTATCTTTCTGATTTCTCTCTCGGCTATATCGGCCATTTTTATCCCCCAGCCGCGTATCCGTTACTTTTGAAGCACGCCAGCGCGATACCATAAGGGGTGATGAGTTGCGGTGCCGTTGGCCGCCAGGTTTTCAGACCCAGATTTTTACAAATGATCTCAGGAAGTCCATCCAGTTCACAGGTCCCGCCAACCAGGCATATTTGCTTAATCTCGGTAAAATCCTGGAGGTAAGTACTGACGATACTCGAGATCTTATCGATGACCGGTCGGATAACGGGAAGGATTTCCCGCGCTTTTGCTTTTTGCAACTTAAAATTCTCTGCCTCTGCATAGCTGATTTTTAAATTCCCAGCCAATACCAGTGACAAATGTTCTCCCCCTGTCGCCTCATCATTTGAGTATACCACTTTTCCGTCCTGTATTACGGCAACGCCGGTGGTACCCCCGCCAACGTCGACAATGGCACCATCATCTAAATCGAGAGCCAGCGTTGCTGCCGTGGGCTCATCCAGGATCTTGAGTACCTCCAGGTCAACGCCTTCAAGGATATATTTGGTGGTGTTAATATTAGCGGTTTCGGTCTGAGGGGGATAGGATGTAGCTCCTTTCTCGATAGATCTGGAGCTGATGCTTCTTATTCCACGCATTAATTCCCGCACGATATCAAGGGCGCCGATGTAATCAACAATCAATCCGCTCCGCACCACCTGCGCCGTGCGCATGTTGGCCGCCCGCGGCCGTCCATTCTCATCGACCACAACAACAATGGTCTTATAGGTGCCGATATCTACCCCGGCATATAGATTCTCCGTTCCTGAAAAATCCCATCGCTCAGGGGTGTTGAGCATCCAGCGAATATTTTCAACAGCTTCTATCATGCCAACATGCTAAACAGTTCTTGACTGGGGGAAGGAAGCACGACAAAGTTTTGTATCAGGCCTTCGTCCTGCACCGCGGCGACACCAGCGTCAACCGCTGCATTGACAGAACCGACGTCGCCCGTAAGTGTCACATAGGCTTTTCCAGCCAGGCCTGTGGCACAGCGAATCTCTATCAGCTCTACATCAGCCGCTTTGGCCGCAGCGTCGGCGGCCTGAATACAGGAGACGGTTGAAAAAGTTTCGATAATTCCCAGAGCATTCACAGACGGCATTGCGGTCGTACAGCTCAAAGCCGGGAACACTGACGGATGGACATTGGGTATAATGAATTTTCCCACTAAAAATTCGGCGGCCGTATCGCCCCCCACATCAACGGAGTTCTCCACCGAACCGACATCGCCCGAAATCATTGCCAAATACCGTCCGGGACAGACGCTCCGGCCCATCAGCAGTTCCACCTCGGCTGTCTTGAGCATATCATCGGCGCACTCCATCCCTTTGGCGACGCTGTTTGTTTCTATCAAGCCGATAGCTTTATAGTCCATTCCCTTATCCTTTTATATCCTGTCGAATGACCACATTCTCCCCAACCGCGTCGACAATCCCGTTGATGCTGGCATGAATCCTGGCGCCCAGCGCATCATCCGGAATCTCGCCCACTACATCTCCTTTCTTAATACCGTCTCCGACTTTTACGACAGCTATTGCCGGGGCTCCCAAATGTTGTTTCATCGGAATCGTAACTTTTGTTGCGTGAACTTCTGTTGTTAAAAATTGCGGATGATTACTATATTTGTGCACCTGCAATCGCTCCATTAATCTTGCTGTCGGAATTTTACGAATATTTCTGAAAGCCGATGGTTGGTAATTCTCTTTTTTGGGTAACCTTTTAACACCTTGATCGAGGAATTCTTGCTTAATCTGGGCGTTGACCTCGCGCGGAGAGATCATCATGGGACACGCAAATTTCTCGCAAATTCCACATTCCGAGCAAATTAAAGCATCTTCCAGCACATCACGGGAAACAAGTGAGGATTTTATTCCCAACTGCCGCATTATTTTGTGAGACTCGAGTGAATGGCCCAGCAGCGTTCGCGGACAGAGGTCTGAACAGCGCGAACACTGACAGCAAAAGAGACGCGTGATGTGTCTGATCCGTTGCGGGTCATCAATTTTACGCGCGACGACATTATGCTGTGCCGGAAGCACGATAACACCACTTGTGGTTTTGGTCACCGGTGTAGAAAGATCGGAGACAACCTGTCCCATCATAGGTCCGCCAAGCACAACCTTAAAGTCTTCTATGGTCGCACCGCCGGCAGATTCAATAACCTCACCTACGGCTATACCGATAGGGACCTGCATGATCAGGTTGTGGGTCACTTCACCGGCAACCGTGAGGTATCGATCGGTCACCGGTTCACCGCTTTTCACAGCGCGGGCAATATTGATGAGCGATTCGACATTGCTGACGACGGCTCCAACCTGAAGCGGAATACCTCCTTCCGGCACAACCCGTTGCATGACTTCATAAACAAGGACCTGTTCATCGCCTGAGGGATAAAAATCGTCAAGTTCAAATAAATCGATATCCTTGAACTTTCCCTTCCCGGCCTGCTTTTTGAGCGTATCCACAGCCCGGTCATGTTTACGCTTAAGACAGATGGTCCCGCGCATGGCCCCGGTACTTTGCATTGTGAAAAGGAGGCCGTTGAGAACAGCTTCAGATTCGTGCTCCATGAGAAAGGGATCGCTCATGAGAAGGGGTTCGCAGGATGCCCCATTCCCCAATACCCTTTCTACTTCCGCACTAAGCTTAACATGGGTCGGAAAACCGGCACCGCCTGCACCGACGACACCGGCAGCACGGACTTTGTCCACAATCGCCTTTTGCATTGCATACTAGCCTTCGTCTTGAATTTCCGGCAATTCAAGATTGTCAACAATACCGACCACCGCCGCATCCACAGGGATCAACTCGTCTCTATTGAAGGCCTGCATCGCCGGGGCGCCCTGAGTGACGATGACCATCTCTCCGATGCCTGCCCCGGTTTCATCCGCAGCAATCAGTATATTGCCCGACGGGGTCAAATCCTTCCCCAAAGGCTGCACAAAAAGAAGCCTCAAGGCATGTATTTTTTCATTTTTTTTGGTCGACCAAACGTCGCCCACAATTTTACCGAGCATCATAATTGTCTTCCTTAAATCTGGAATTGTTGATTCCAGTTTTGCTAGGCCAGAACCAAAAACCTCTTGATTTTTATCGGCTTGCGGTAACTACCCCAATCCCTTTTCAGCACGGATAGCGTCCAGGGCGGTCTTGACGGCTTCTATTTCTCCGAAAATTCCTATCATCGTCAGATGTTGAGGACATGCGCCTTTCAAGTCGAAAACATGAACTTGAGCCACTTTTTCGGCGATATCTGAGGCGTAGATCATATCCACCAATCTCCCCTGGACGAGCCCAACAGCGCTGAAATCGATCAGTTCCACCGTTTTTTTCCCCGAAACGCCCATGCGGCTCCTCAAAATGTCGATGACTCCGGGGCCGGGATGCGTCATAAACTGAATGTTCAGGGCCATTTAATAATTCTCCCGAAGTTGCACCTTGGGACCTCGCTGTTGCGCTACACCCCTTGATGCTTCAAATAAATCTTCCCCTGTAAGGCTACCACGACTCTCTTTTATGGCGTCACACGCCGGATCTTCCACCGCGAGGGCAGAAAGGTACTTTTCAAGCTGGTATTGCCCGGAATGCGATCTAATTTACTCTTCAACCGAGGGAATCGTAAATTCGATATCGCCGTGCGGCCTGGGGATGACATGGACGGACACCAGTTCGCCAACCCGGCTAGCAGCCGCCCCGCCGGCATCCGTAGCCGCTTTCACCGCACCGACATCTCCACGCACAAAGACGGCTACAAGTCCGCCGCCAACAAACTCTCGGCCCACAAATCGTACCTTAGCAGCTTTTACCATCGCGTCGGCTGCCTCTATGGCACCTGCGAGTCCTTTGGTTTCCACCATACCTAATGATTGTTCAGCCATGCGTTGTTACCTCCTTAATTTTAAGTTATACCCTAATCGAGTCAAAACTCGATTAGATGTTATCAGTTGAGCCTTTTATTGGCTCAATTGGTGTTCAACTACCGTTTTAATTTAAAAGCCCTGGCTTGCATGGACCATTTCTGGGGGACTTCCATTGTAATCAATGCTGTCTGATCCATCTTGCGTGTTTTTCTAACGGCAGTGATGGTGGCGTCGCCCAGCTCTCGTCCCCTACGATCCAGAGCAGTAACAATCTCGTCCTTTTCCGGTAAGGGTAAAAATTCATACGGCATTGTGACCTTGGCCTTCCCTTCGGGTGAACTTTCGTCCACCATGAAAATGGCCTGCCCCGGGCAGATGGGGACACAGGATTGGCATCCAATGCACTTCTCTTGGTCGAGTTGGGGGAGCTGTGTGATGTCTTTACCCACTAAAATGGCCCCTTCTCGACAACTCGCCTCACAGGGATTACAGGGAATATCTTGGGTGCATTCAATCACCGCAACCGGACCCTTTTGGCGACGGGTTTCAGAGGGAATACCAGGGCTGTTCTTAAGTTCTTCCTCCGAAAGATATCCTGTTCGTGTTAACCCTGAAGACATGGGCCTATCCTTCCATTACCGCATTGATATTTTCTTTAGAGACTCTGCGGGCCTCCCCGTGAGAACCGCTTCGCAATCCGGCCATATTTTGGAGCTGTTGATCGCGTTGCTTTAAAAATGACGTTTCATCCATATAACCCAAGCGATGTGAAATCGCCAAGCCCGCGATACGACCCTCTATGATGGCCGTGCTGGCCTCCTCAATTCCGGACGCATCTCCGGCGATATAAATGCCACCAATGGAGGTTTCCTGATTCAAATCATGCGCCGGAATCCGTCCGCCCAGGGGGGGAACATGAGCCATCTGGCAACCCGCCATTTGTAAAAGCTGTGTCATGGGATTAAGACCAACGGCGATGCAGACGGTATCCAGCTCAAATCGCCTCTCGGTCCCTGCAATCGGCTTCCAGGCCTCATCCACTTGAATGATGGTAGCCCCTTCCAATCGCTCCGATCCGTGCGCTTCTTTGATTGTGTGCGACATAAAAAATGGAACACCAAACCGGGATAGCTTGGCGGCATGCACCCCATAACCGCCTATCCTGGGAGCCGCGTCAATGACGGCCGCCACCTGGCATCCGGCCTGAAGCATCTGATACGCGACCACAAGGCCGACATTGCCGGATCCTACCATAAGCAAATTTTGACCCGGTTTTATGCCATGGATATTGGCAATGGTCTGGGCCGCACCCGCACCGATAACACCCGGCAGGGTCCAGCCTGGAAATGGGATCATGTTTTCGGAAGCACCGGTTGCCACCAATACCATTTCAGCCCTCACCTGTTCGATCCGGCCTTGCCGCATAACATTCATAGCCCTGTTTTCATAGATGCCTAACACCACGGAGTTGAGGGAAACCTCGACTCCCAGTTCCCGGGCTTCCTCTAAAAAACTGTATCCAATATTAAACCCCCGCTCTTTGGCACGATGTTCTTCTGAGCCAAAAAATTTATGGATTTGCTTAAAAAGCTGTCCCCCCGGCCGATCATTTTCGTCAAAGACGACCACATCAACTCCATTGCGGGCCGCTTCCATGGCGGCAGCCAAACCGGCGGGTCCGGCTCCGACACATATCATTTCACATCTGCGCACAATTTACTCCAATGAGACAGTCGCGCCATTACCCATTTGAGTCTG
Organism: uncultured Desulfobacteraceae bacterium; assembly: GCA_964530095.1. Taxonomy (GTDB): domain Bacteria; phylum Desulfobacterota; class Desulfobacteria; order Desulfobacterales; family CAZHA01; genus CAZHAH01. Next base: position 12,232 of record CAZHAH010000058.1, read on the forward strand.
AATAACCGATCCTTCTTTAAGCGGCGCCATACAGGTGCGTACGTTGGGCACACCATCAACGATCATAATGCAATCAGTACAACGTCCTATGGCACAAAACATGCCCCGCGGTTCATTTCTTTTGGCAGTGTAGCGGTGAATTAACACGCCATTGCTTCTGAGTGCGATGGCAATCGGTTCACCCTCAAAGCCCTGCATGGTTCGATCATCAAAGGTAAATTGAACCTTGTGACCTTTCTCAAATTTTCCCAAAATTGGGTGCTCTTCTATCCGCAGCATCGTCAACAAAACCCAAACATTTCCCCGAACACATAATTCGAACCCACGAGAGGGATGCCCGTCATGGCGCACGCCTCGAGTGTTAAAGATCGCAAGTCTTCTCTTTCCATGCTTTGCAGCTTGGTTTTCCCGGCAGCCTTGGCAAGAATCACGGCTTCATACGTCATGGCCTGAATATAGTTTGCCACCCGCTGGGCCGCCGCATCAATATCGAGCTTCTTGCGACGTTCCGGATCTTGGGTGCCGATGCCGAAGGCACACTTGCCTTCATGGCACCGCAAACAGACGGTACACCCCATGGCAATCATGGCACCGGTGCCAAGGGCAACGGCATCCGCACCCAATGCAAGGGCTTTGGCCACATCGGCGCCATCTTTTATACCGCCCGAAACAATCAAACTGACATCATCTTTAACGCCCATATCCTCCAGCGCTCGAACCGCTTGGACCAAAGCCGGTAATGTCGGTATACCCAGATTATTGGAGGCAACCACCGGCGCTGCGCCGGTTCCGCCTTCGGCACCGTCAACGACGATCCCATCGATGCCGGCTTTGACGGCAATCTTGACATCTTCCCATACCCTGCCCGCAGCGAGCTTGATGAATATGGGTATTTCACCGTCGGTAACATCTCTCAACTCTTCCATTTTCAGACAAAGATCGTCAGCCCCAAAAATATCCCCGTGGCGCGGGTGACTGTGCAAATCAATACCTTCCGGAAGCTGTCTGAAGTCAGCGATTTCTTTGGTGATCTTACTGGCCATCAGGTGGCCCGACAGGCCGGGTTTGGCCCCGATCCCCACTATTATTTCCAGTGCATCAGCGGCCTCAATATTACGCAGCGAGAATCCTATTCGACTGGGCAGGATCTGAACCACCTGTTTATAAGAATTCTGCCTTTCCTCGGGAAGCAGCCCGCCCTCGCCATTGTTGATGGAAGTCCCGACAATATCGGTGGCCTTTGCTAAGGCAATTTTGGCCTCTTTGCTCAAGGCCCCGTAAGACATCCCGGAAATCATAATCGGCGTTTCAATAACCAGCGGCTTTTTAGCAAAACGAGACCCCAATACTGTCTGCGTTTTACAGTCCTCCCGGTAGGTGTCGATCGACATCCGCGTCATTTGCGCAGGCAAGACAAGCAGGTCATCAAAATGGGGCAATTTACGCGGTGTGCCGCAGCCTCTAATGCGGTGCTTGCCGACCTCGGCGCTATATTTGATTGCGGTTATGACCTCAGGATTCCAAATCCCTCTTTGCACATCCTTGACCTTTGGTTTTTTGTCATTGTTTGCCATTATGCTTGCACCCTTTTTTTATGGGTTGGTTTGAAAAGTACATACTCATGACGCCCGTAAATCTTAGGGACAACACTTTTAAAATCGTCTACATCCTGTTCGATGGCATATTTTTTAAAAAGGGCTTCCAGTTCTATTTTTTCCTTATCTTCGATTGAGATCACGCGCACATTTCCACCGAGCTTTTCCTCGACCGCCGGGTCTAGAACATGGATCACGCCATTATACATCGATTCACCAATGCCTTCACCAACTTCACCGAGCACGACAATCCGACCGCCAAAGGTCATCTTTCCGGCCCAACGGCCGGCATCACCGCAAACAATTAGCGTGCCGCCTTTCATTCCCCATCCGGCCCGGCTACCGCTGTTGCCTTTGATAACAATTGTACCGCCCAACATGGAAGGCCCGGCATTACTGCCGGTGTTCATCTCGACGATTATTTCGCCGGCCGACATATTATCGCCGGTATACCAGCCCGTATTCCCTTCCACAATTAGGGTCGGCCCCTCTAAAAACCCTCCCGTATAAAACCCGGTACTCCCGCGAAGCGTAATTTTCACCTGACCGATTAAGGCCGTTGCAAAATTGTGAATGGAGTGCGGGTTGTCAATCTCAATTTGGCCTTCGGTCTTAATCAACTCCTTGATTTTGAGATTAACCTCGCGGGAACTCATTCGTGCGACATCTAAACGGACCATACCTGTACACCTCCGGGATCCATCTCCGTGGCGTAAACATCGGAGACAATTGGGGTTAAACAAATTTGTTCTGATCCAAAAAGGACTTGGGAACCCTCTTTTTCAAAGAACAGCATGGGTTTGATACCCAGCCGGTCTCTTAAGGCGCCAATTTGATTGGAAGTACTTGCCAAAATCGTAAATACACCATCAAATGTTTCCAATCCCAAATGCAGTGCCCCTTCCAGATCTGTTCCCTTTTCCTGCATATTGTAAGCTAAAAAATGGGCCGCCATTTCCGAATCATTGTTGGTTTTAAAGCGGATACCCCAGTTCTCCATTTTGCGGCGCATGTTGAAATAATTCGTAAACTGGCCGTTATGCACAAGCGCAAGCTCCGGATAGATATAAGAAATAAACGGGTGTGCAAAGTTGATATCTTCCACGCTTTCGGTTGCCAGACGGACATGTCCGATACCGTGGGTGCCTTTGATCGATGGAATTTTGTGGCACTCTTGCAATTCCTGGGCCGATCCCTCGTCTTTGTAAACCTTGAGATGTTGGCCCAAAGAATGGACACATATCTGGGGGTGGGTATCGATATCCCAATTCAAATCGGATATCCTCTCAGGATCGATATCAACGGCGGCTTCATAAAAGGTGAAAACACCTTGTCCCTGGTAAATTCGAGCATTTGTAACGGCACCATACTTTTTGAGGATCTCTTCCAGCTCTTTTTGATACCCTGCGGCCGTCATTGAAACCCTCAGATCAACGCTATCCCGGTTTTCATATATAGCCACCCCGGTGGCATCGCGACCCCTGTGGACCAGTTCTTTTAGCATGTTGATCAAATCATTTCCCAGCGTGGGAGAATCTTTGGCAATCAGCCCTGCTATACCGCACACGGTGCACCTCCCGTTTAGACATTTAATGTCTTAATTTATGATTTTTGATTGTTGATTGATGATTTAAAGATATTGATCATTTCCTATAATTGATGGAGCGAAGCGATTTCCACAAATCAACAATCATCAATCGTCAATAATCAATCCATTCCCGGCTTGTCCGGGTCAGGTATTTTATAGATGATACGAATACTCATCAAATTCCCAATCGGTGACGTTGGTTCGGAAACGCTCGATTTCGTGCTCCTTAAGGGCCACATAAGCTTGAACCAGCTCAGGTCCAAGGGCATCGCACAACACACTGTCCGCCTTAAAGTCCTCTAGCGCATCTCTAAGCCAGAATGTAACCGTATCGTAGGTTCCCGGTTCGGCACCGTAAACATCGTCTTGAGCGGGCTGGCCTGGATCAATTTTATTTTCAATACCGTCCAGACCGGCAGCCAATACTGCGGCCATCGCCAGATAGGGATTGGCCGAAGCACAGGGACCTCTGTTCTCCACACGGGTGCCCGAACCTCGCTCCGCGGGTACGCGGCAATAAACCGTGCGGTTATCCCAGCCCCAAACCAGGTAATAGGGACAAAAGGCGCCCGGTACAAAACGGGCGTAGGAATTGATTGTGGGTGCAAGGATGGCGAACATTCCTTTGGCATGGGCCATTTGTCCGCCCAGAAAGTACCGTAATTGGTCAGATACACCGTTCTCGGCGTTGGGGTCTTCAAACAGGTTTTTAGAGGACTCAGGATCATTGACCGATGTGTGAAGATGGTATCCGCTACCGCCGTTTTCGGTCTTGGGTCGCCCCATAAAGGTCAGTAACAGGTTGTTCATTGCGGCGACCTCTTTGCACACATATTTGAACGTAAATGTTTGATCGGCCATCTTTAGCGCCTGTTCGTACTTCCAGTTAACCTCAAACTGCCCCGGGAAAAATTCATGATTGATATAGATAATCTCCAGACCGAGCTCTATGAAGAGATTTTGAAGTAATCTTAAAATGCCTTGAGGATCAATGACCGGGTTGACCTGATATACGCAGGAAGGACTGGCATTGTAAAATTGGCCGTCCGCATCTCCCCCCTGTTTAAAAAGGAAAAATTCCAGTTCCGATGCCATTATGGGTTTTAAATTCTGATCCTCGTAACGTTTAATGACGCGTTGCAAAACATGACGCGGATCCATGGGAAGGGGTTCGCCGTCAGGCCCATAGGCATTGCCGATGAATCGGGCCGTACCTTCCAAATACGGCAATACGGCAAACGTATTCAAGTCCGGCTTTATGGTCATGTCCCTCCATTGGATCTCATCGCCGACCCCGGTACCCATGGCCACATCATTGGCAAAATCAACTGCATAGGTGGCTTGAACATGGTTGCAACCCTCCTCCAGAACGGCTTCCAGTCGATTGGCAGGAACGAGTTTGCTGCGGCAGATCCCGTGCAAATCAGGAAAATCAATTCGCAATGAATCTATATTTGCCGCCTTAATTGTTTCCCGAATTTCATCTAGTTCCATCTTGTCCCCCCTTATGCCTTAGAAGTTATGAATGTTATTCATTATAAAAATATATCTCATAAATTAATATCAGTTGGTGAAACTAATCATTCATTCTTCTTATGATTTTGTAATATTTCATTCACTTTTCCATGTCAAGCGAAAAAAAAGCGCCAAAAGCATGAAAAAACATTGATGCGCTTCTATTTTTCTTATATGCAGAATCCGATTCTGCTTACTGAATTTATTACAAATTTTTATCTTTCAATTTATAAAATATCCTTCATAGGCGCCTATTGATATCGATTCCATTCCTGTGGGACGCAGCCTGAAATGAACCAATTCACCTACAGTAATACAAACCGTGAGATGGAAGTCTACGGTTATGACGCCGTCGTCAAAAGCCACTGCCGCATGTGCCACGGCGGGTGCGGTGTTTTGGTCTATCTCAAAGGGGGCAAAGTCGAAAAAATTGCCGGGGATCCGGATTGTCCCATAAATCACGGCACACTCTGCAGTAAAGGAATTGCCTCACCTCAACTGGCCTACCACCCGGACCGTTTGACCTATCCGGTGCGCAGAATCGGCCCCAAGGGCAGCGCCCAATGGGAACGGATTTCATGGGATGACGCTTTAAATACAATCGCCAAACGAATATTGAATTACAAAGAGAAGCATGGGGCCGAATCCATCGTCATGGGATACGGAACGGGACGCGAAAACGAAGCCGCCATTTACCGCTTTGCAAACATCCTGGGTACGCCCAATGTCCTTACGGCAGGGCATTTTTGCTATGGCCCCCGGATCGCCACCAGTATCATCACCTGCGGATCGAATCCGATTGTCGATTATGAAAACAATCCGCAATGCATCATAGTGTGGGGCAACAATATCGTGATCAGCAATCCCGACTGCTATAAAGGGGAACCGTTTTCTGAGTGCGTAAACGGAGGCGCCAAAATTATTGCGGTTGATCCGCGCTTCACGCGCATTGCCGCCCGGGCCGATGTCTGGCTGCAACTCAGACCCGGAACCGATACGGCCCTCGCTCTGGGTATGCTCAATGTGATTGTGAATGAAAAGCTGTATGACCAAGAGTTCGTAGCCAATTATGTCTACGGATGGGACGCTTTTGTTGAACGGGTCAATGCGTATCCGTTAGACAGGGTTGCTGAAATCACCTGGGTGCCCCAAGAAAAAATCACCCAGGCCGCCAGGCTTTTTGCGACCACAAAACCGGCTGCGATCCAATGGGGGGTGGCCATCGAACAACAGATCAACTGTGCCGACAACAATCGCACCCTCATGGCCCTCATGGCTATCACCGGCAACATTGATATTCCGGGCGGGCAGGTATTGTTCAACCCACCCAAAATCAGAAATGTGGGCCAATTCGGAGCGCATCGAATGCTGCCCTACGAACAGGCAGCAAAACGGTTGGGGGCAGAACGCTTTCGGCTAGCGGGCAACTTTGCCATCATCAATCCCAAATGTGTTTGGGATGCCATTCTTAAAAAAGAACCCTATCCCGTTAAAATGCTGTTTCTGATCAGCTCCAACCCGGTCATGACGCGGGCCAACGCCAAAGAGGTTTACCGCGCCCTTGAAGAAGTTGAATTCATGGCTGTTTCCGATTTTTTTATCACCCCAACAGCAGAGCTGGCCGATATTGTCTTACCCGCTGCCACCTGGCTGGAGATGGATTACATCGGCGATTTCTGGAAACGACACGGCTACCTTTTGCCGCGGCGCAAAATCATCCAGGTCGGTGAATGCCGATCCGATCATGACATGCTGAATGACTTGGCCCATCGCGTCGGACAGAAAGAATACTGGTGGGATGATTTTGAGGGCGGCCTCGATTACATATTGGAACCCATGGGAATCACCTGGCAGGATTTTAAAAAAATGGATTATATCAGAGGGGAAGTCAAATATCGCAAGTATGAAGAACGGGGGTTTTCGACGCCGACCCAAAAATTTGAACTTTATTCAACCCGGCTCGAGCACTGGGGCTATGATCCTCTTCCCAAATTCCGCGAAGCACCTGAAAGTCCCGTGAGCACCCCGGAATTGTTTAAACAATATCCTTATATCCTTATTACGGGTGCACGCAGTCCCGGCTTTTTTCATACCGAAAATCGCCAAGTCCCATGGTTAAGAGAACTCCACCCGGACCCGGTTGTGGAGATCCATCCTGAAACGGCTCAAAAAGAAGGCATCAACGAGGGCGATTGGGTTATCATCGAATCTTTGCGGGGAAGCGTTCGGCAACGGGCCAAGATCTTTGCCGGAATCCATCCCCAGGTTGTCGCCGCACAACATGCCTGGTGGTTTCCGGAAAGAAAAGATCCAGGTCACGGCTGGGACGAATCCAACATCAATATTTTAACAGACAATGCCTATGAAAGCTGCGACCCTGCGATGGGGTCCACCAGCGTCAGAACGCTTTTGTGTAAGATTTACCCCGAAACAAATGAAGACGGTGGCGCATGAAAAAGTACGACCTCATCATCGATCATGAATCTTGTTGGGGATGTAAAACCTGTGAAGTGGCCTGCAAGCAGGAAAATCGGCCCCTAAATGGCGTCAAACTCATTTATGTTTGCGAAGACGGGCCGCGTGTGGTCGATGATGCCTTGAATTTCGTTTTTCGGGTAAATATGTGCCGCCATTGTGATGATCCGCCATGCGCAGATGTTTGCCCCGATGAAGCCATCCGTAAAAGAGCGGACGGCATCGTCGTTATGGATGATGCCAAATGCACGGGGTGTCAGACTTGTGTTCAGGCTTGCCCCTACGATGCCATTGACTTTGATGATAACAATCAGATTGCACAGAAGTGTAACCTCTGTCACCATCGTATCGATCAAGGCCTGCTCCCGGCCTGCGCCGACAATGTGTGTTTGGCTCACTGCATCGAATTCAAAGCCTCCTGACTACCCGCCTGTCATGGGCGGGAACAGAGTGAGCGTATCTCCGTCGGCAAGCGTTCCCTCTTCTTTTCTTCGACGCCCGTTGACCAGTATGACCCGATCCACGCCGGCGGGAACTTTTAGCTGTTTCAAAAGGCTTTCAATCGTGCTTTCCGGATCAACTGCCATCGTAAAGACGTTTTTATCTCCCGGGGCGTAATTTCGCAGGTTGGCAAACAGTTTAACCGTAATCTGCATCGAGAAACTTTGGCTGATCAAGCCAGACCCAGTTCTTTCAGTTTATCGGCGGCCGGAATCCCGTCCGCCGTCCATCCTCGTATGCGGTAATACTCATCCAGCATTTCTTCCAGGTGGCAGACCGAACCGCGCGCCGGTCCATCGGGCAGCGGTTCCTCTGTAAGCCGTGCCGGTAATGTATCGTCCCGGCGTGAAAATCCCCCCCGGGTCATGTACACCCGCTCCGCATTGCAAATCCGTTCACCGGCTTTTTCCAGCTCCTCCAAAGAATAGTCCGCCCCGGTGACGGCATTCAGATATTCAAGGATTCCCTCCGGTGGAACTTCAATTTCCTGTCGCACCAGATTACGTACACTGAAAAACACACATAGCCCGGCCGAATCGATGACCGCAAAAAGGTCCTGCCAGATCTTGACCAGTCGCGCCTTACCTTCCCATTCCTGCGGATCGATGGGCTTGTCCATGGGCGGTACACCCAGCAGTTCAAAATAAGCCGGATCGCCGCGCATATGCGATCCACCGATGGGTGAGGTGGCATAAGCGAGGCCCATTCCCTGCTCACCGCGCGGTTCGTAACCGGCAAATTCCTGTTTTTTTGAAACCATTGCCAGTTCAGGATGACCGTAATGCTCAGCCAGGCGGTAACTCCCCTCGGCCAGGCGATTCCCGAAACCCTCGCGGTATCCCGTCATCCGGGAAAATTCGACCAAAGCCCGCCCGTCACCCCATTTCAAAGGATAGCCGACATCCGCCTCCGGGATATACCCACGCTCGACCAGTTCCATGGCACAGGCAAGGGTTGCGCCCATGCTGATGGTATCGATCCCCAGTTCATTGCATACATAATTGGCCTTGGTAATCGCCGCCAAATTATCGACCATGCAATTGGATCCCATGGCATAGATGGTTTCATACTCGGGTCCTTCCCCTTCGCCCTCAAAACCGGGTTCATCAACCCGGGTGACCCGCCCGCATGCGATCGGACAGGCAAAGCAGGCGCTGTTCTTGGTCAGATATTTTTGGGTTAAGGTTTCGCCGGAAATGCGTTCCCATTTATCAAAGGTGCCCTGCTGCCAGTTTTTAGTCGGCAAAACTCCGAAGTTCTGCGTGGCCAAAACCGTGATGGCGGTACCGTAAACCCTCAACGGCGGCGGATTTTCTTTGCTGGCCGCCCTGAATTTCCCCAAAATTTGATCATTCAGGGCTTTAAAGCGTTTTTCATCCGCCGCTAAAATTTTTTCCTCCCCCCGCACGGCCACGGCTTTCAGGTTTTTGGAGCCCATGACGGCGCCGACACCGGAGCGGCCTGCAGCGCGGTCGTTGTCGTTCATGATCGATGCAAAACGAACCAGCCTCTCTCCGGCCGGACCGATGCATGCCACTTTGGCTTTGTTGTGGGTTTCTTTTAGTAATTCAGCGGCAGTGGCATGGGTTGTCTTCCCCCACAGGTGCGTCGCCGGTCGTAGCTCGGCCTTCCCGCAATCGATCCACAGGTAAACCGGATCCGGTGCCCGGCCGCTGAATAAAACCGCATCAAAGCCGGCCCTTTTCAACGCTGTCGGAAACTGGCCCCCTGAATTTGAACAGGTAATGGCTCCCGTGAGGGGCGATTTGGTCATTACCATGTACCGGGCGCCGGTGGGCGTTTTTGTACCGGTCAGGGGCCCCGTGGCAAAAACCATCAAATTCTCTTCACTCAAAGGATCGAGCATGGGATCGGTTTCGTTAAGCAGGTAATAAATGCCCAGTCCCCTACCGCCGATATAATCTTTGGCAACTTGCGGATTCAGGGCTTCTTCTTCTAACTTGCCTTTGGTCAGATCGACACGCAGGACTCTTCCTGTCCATCCATACATCTAAATCCCCTCCATGATTAAAATCACAAATCACAATACTCAAATTACAAACAATATTAAAATAACAAATTCCAATGACCAAACATAAAAACTCTTTTTGGATGTCTCGCTTTCATTCTATCAGTTTTGAATTTTGAATTTCGGTCATTGATATTTGTTTGGGATTTGTATTTTGATATTTGGAATTTTCATGATTTTCATAAGCACTGAGCCTCATCAACTCTCTTTCCCGCTTTTTTCGACTTCCCTGTCTCTTAATTCTCTTCTCAGAATCTTTCCCACCGCACTTTTGGGGAGTTCATCTATGAATTCGACAATCTTGGGAACCTTGTAGGCCGCCAGCTTCTCTTTGCAATAGTCGACGGCTTCCTCCTCCGTCAGTGTTTCGTTTTCCTTGACCACGATAAACGCTTTGACGGTTTCACCCCGGTACTCATGCGGGATTCCGATCGTACAGGCTTCCAGAATCTTGGGGTGCCCCATGAGCACATCGTCCAGTTCAACCGGATAAATATTGTATCCGCCGGCGATGATCATATCTTTTTTGCGATCGACGATAGTAAGATAACCATCTTCGTCAAATTTACCGATGTCTCCCGTAAGGAACCAGCCATCCTTGATCGTTTCTTCGGTTTCCTCAGGTTTTTTGTAATATCCCATCATAATCTGAGGCCCCTTGATGGCAATTTCTCCGGGCTCACCAATTTCAATCTCTTTTTCAGGGTCACCAATATCAACTATTTTGATATCTGTATCCGCAACCGGCACGCCTACAGTACCCGGCTTTATTATTCCTCCCCAGGGAGTAATCGTTGCCAGGGCTGTAGTTTCGGTCGATCCGTATACCTCGCACATGGTTGCACCGGTGACATCTTTGAGATCCGCAAGGGTGTCGGCTGCCAAAGGAGCGGCACCGGAAAAGAACCCCTTCATCGACGTATGGTCAAGTTTGCGGAAGCCCGAATCGGCCAGCAAGCCCACGAAAATGGTCGGTACTCCCGGAAGAAAGGTCGGTTTATATTTTTTAATCAGTTCGATATTGATTTTCGGCTCGGGCCGGGGAACCATGATATTTTCCCATCCCTGCCAGGTGATAAAATTTTGAATGGCCGCGAAACCGGCGATATGAAAGACAGGAAAATTTCCCATCAATCGCTCTTCACCCGGCTTGATATCGGGGAACCAGGCTGCAAACTGCTGCGCATTGGAGCTCAGATTGGCGTGGTTCAGCATAACCCCTTTGCTCACACCGGTAGTCCCCCCAGTGTACAGAAGGGCAGCGAGTTCATCCCATTGACTGGCGTCCTCCACCGCTTCCGATGTGTATTTTCCGATCAACTCATTGAAAACCAGAACGTCTTCAGTCGGTTCAACCTTGCGATACATATCTTTCTTGACAAAAGGAAAGAGCTGTTTTTTAGGAAAAGGAAGATAGGTATTGATGTGACAGCCGATGATTTTTTCCATCTGCGTCTTCGGCTTTATCTTCTCCATCCGCGGAATCAGGAGTGCCAGGGTTATCACGATCTTGGATTCAGAGTCGTTAAGCTGATATTCCAGCTCTCTTTCCGTGTAAAGGGGATTATTTTGGACGGCAACAGCTCCGATACGAAGGATAGCCAGGTTCGTAATAATGACCTGAGGGATATTGGGCAGACATACGGCCGCTTTATCTCCCGGCTTGATGCCCAGATCGAGCAAGGCTTGAGCAAAGCGATTGACAAGATCGTTGAGTTCCCGATAGGTGATTTGTTTGCCCATGTAGTTTAAGGCGGTGTGATCGGGAAAATTTTTAGCCGTTCGTGTCAGCGCCTGAGGAATGGTAACTTTTTCATAATCCAGAGTCTTCTTTACTCCCGCAACGTAGGATTTATGCCATAATTTTTCTTCCATGACCGCCCTCCTTTTTCGTATCCGTTCATAAGTTTAAAAGTTCTGGGGTTCAAAGGTTGTATGCCCATCACTATGCGCCATTTTATAAACGTTTTGTATGCGAAAACCGACCGCTTCCATATTCCCACAATATGGAACATGGTACTTGTAAGTGGTATAGCAAAAGTCGCATTTTTGGAAGATTTCGGGGATAGAATTTCAGCCTTTTCCCTAACCCTGAACGTTGAACCTTGAACCTGTGTACGGTTACCTTTTTTATTATGCTGCAGCTAAACGGTTCAGCCGCATGAGAAGCTGTTCGGCTTCTCCAACGATCCCTTCAATAACCTCCTTTACCGACTTGATCTCATCCACAAGCCCGGCAACCTGCCCACAGGCTATCGGGGCTGCATCCGCATCACCCGAATTATAGGCCACCTGGCCTTTCCCGCCGGCCACCGCTGTGATGACCTCTTCAAAACTTGCCCCTTTCTCCTCAATCGCCAGGCACTCCGCTGCCAGCTTGTTTTTTATACAGCGAATCGGATTTTCAAGTGTTTTGAGCAGAAGCGTCGTTCCGGTCTCTTCTGTCTCAACCAGGCGGGTCTTGATATTCTCATGCACAGGGCATTCTCGCGTCATCATGAATGCGGTTCCCATCAACACCGCTTCGGCGCCCATGGCCAGAGCACCCAGAAAGCCTCTCCCATTACAAATTCCACCGCCCGCGATCACCGGGATGTCTAATGTGGCGACGGCTTTGGGGATTAAAATAAAAGAAGCCACATCGTCATTGCCGATATGACCACCCGAGCCGTATCCGATGAGTGTCACGGCATCAACTCCCAGCCGTTGTGCGCTCAGTGCGTGCCGTACCGAGGTCAGCTTGTGTATGACTTTTACGCCGCCCTCCTTGAGTTTCGGCATTAGCGGTTTGGGACTCCGACCGGCGGTCTCAACCACCCTGACCCCTTCCTCACACACCACATCGCAAAACTGCAAGGTCCTTTCCGGCTCACCAAACTCCGGGACCATGGAAAGATTGACGCCAAAGGGTTTGTCCGTCAGGGTACGGATCTTCTTGATCTCCTGTCGCAGATCCTCCGGGGTACCGAAACTCTCCGCGGTTACAAATCCAATACCGCCCGCATTGGCAACGGCAACCACCAGTTCGGCCCTGCTGAGCCATTGCATCCCACCGCTGAGTATCGGATATTCAATCCCCAGCATTTCCGTAATTTTGGTTTTGAATTTCTTGGCCATGCGCTTTTATATCTCCCTTTATTTTTACGACGCCATCAATTCTTGACATCCAGAATTTTACGCGCCTCCTCTGCCGTTGCCACTTCTCTACCCACCTCGCGCACAATCTTTGCCAACGCCTCTACCAGCGCTCCATTCTCATAGGTCCGATCCCCGTTGGGGAGATAAAGCGTATCTTCGAGGCCGGTCCTCACGTCGCCGCCCAGTTCGACGCCCCGCCGGTGCAGATTCCAAATTTTTTCCCGCCCCGGTCCGGTGGCGATGACCTGCCAATGCGCATTTTCAGGCAGCTCTTTAACCAGAATGGGAATTAAATCAGGATTGGCCGGCATACCGCTGTCGACCCCCATCACAAAAGAGAGATGTGCATCGCCTGTAAACATCTTGTTGGCTTGGTAAAGTTTTACACTCCGTACTATGCCCGTGTCAAAACATTCAAATTCGGGGATGATGTTGTTGGGCTGCATGACGTCTAAGAATTTTTGAACCTTCTCCACCGGATTGTCAAACAGCGTAGGCGGCCAGGCCCAGTTCCCGTCTTTGCGTATCTTCAGATAATTCAGTGTACCTGCATTGCAGGCGGCCAGCTCAGGCTTAAACGTTTCAAGGCACCCTAAAGGTCCCGACAGATCATCTCCCATTACGCCTGTGCTCATGCAAATCATGATATCGGGGACCCGCTCCTTGATGGACGCAAGGATGTCGTTCACCGCTTTGAGATCCCAGGTGGGAAAAGCCCCCATCCCTTCTCCCTGATCCCTGAAGTGACTGTGCACGACAGTCGCTCCGGCATTATATGCCTGCGCCGTGGCCTCCGCCATTTCCGCAGGTGTAACCGGTACCTTAAATTTGGCCGGATCGGTCAACACGCCCGTTAATGCACATGTGACAACGACTTTATCTTTTAGATCCATTTCTCCTCCTTTTTCAGGTGAAATATATTATTTTCCCTTGAAAACCGGTTTTCTCTTCTCCATAAACGCCGTGATTCCCTCCTTTGCATCTTCGGTGCCCGCGACTTCAACAATCTTGCCGGCAAGAAAATCAACGGCTTCTTCAAAGGGCATATCCGCCATGGCATAGAATGCTTCTTTGCCGATTTTCATCCCGATGGGGCTTTTTTGGACCAGATTATTAAGTATCTGCGCGACCGCCTCTTCCAGGTTTTGCGAAGGCACGGCGCGTGTAATGAGGCTCATTTCCTGAGCACGTTCGGCACCAAAACGTTCCCCCAAAAGCACCATTTCCATGGCCTGTTTGGGCATGGCGTTCCGATAAATAACCGCCCCGATCATCATGGGCCACAATCCCACGTTGACTTCAGGGGTTCCGAATTTGGCATCGTCTTTTGATATGACGATATCACAGGCCAGCATAAGCCCCATCCCGCCGGCCAGGCAATAACCGTTTACTTTGGCGACCACGGGCTTCGGAAAACCCGATAATCGCTTCAAGAGCTGAGCATAATTGCGAGCGCCCTCTTGAATACTGAATTCTGCCGAGCCGCCCAAGTCAGCTCCTGAGCAAAATGCCTTCTCTCCGGCTCCGGTAATACAAAGTACCCGCACATTTGGATCTGTTTCAGCCTGGTCAAGATATTTGCGAAAAAGAGCAACCATTTCATGGCTGATGGCATTTCTTTGGGGTTCACGGTTTAATGTAAAATAGGCCACCTTATCTTCCACCTGGTATAGCAAATGATCTTCTGCCATGCAGCACCTCTCTTTTGATTAATCTTTTGTAGGCGTTCATTTTCTGTTAAAGCTGTTTCAAAACCTTAGATCATGTTCAAGGACAAGGCGTGTGTCTGGTAAAAAGCGGAGCATACAAGCCGTATGTGAGCATTTTTAGCGGGCACACAACACAGTCCTTGAGCATTAGATTGGGTTTTGAAACAGCTTTTAGCTGACTTCAATGATGAACATCAGCTCATCATCTCTTAAGGGGCTCTCATTTTCGGCTGCGATTTCCACGATTTTCCCGTTTGCCGGACACTTTACTTTCTGAAAGACTTTCATCGTTTCCAATAAGGCCAGGACCTGTTTTTTTTTCACCGAATCACCAATCTCTACGTAAGGGGGATTCTCAGGCGCTGCCTGACGATAAAAAACGCCTGACATGGGCGCACGCACCTCAACTCGTTTTATGTCTCCACTTTCAGCCATCTTTCTCAACTCCTCTCCGATATTAGTTTCATTTTTTTCTTTGCCGGCGTCGGCAAAGAAAAACGTCTCTGTTTGTCTGCGGCAACAATTTAATTGTCTTCACGCGCGATACCCTGGAAAACAAATTCGCAGAGTTCTTCGGTAAGGGCATCCGGGTCGATCACTCTCCCAAAAATAACGCCGGAAAGGCACACTTGTTCAATACTGCCGAAAATACCATGACGAATTAACATGGGCGGCAGATCACTGCGAATCTCCTTGTCGCGAAGCCCTTCTTTTATAATATTTAAAACAATATCGCTATATCTTTTGACCAGGCTGTAGGTTCCGCTTTTATAGTAATCGGGGTGGTTTCGGACCTCCACCAGCAGGATCCTCGCAAAAGCCCGGTTGGTTGCATATACATTGATATGCGACCATATAAGCTTGCGCAGTTTGTTTAAAGCACCTTTAATGCCGCGCAGGTCCTGTTCGAGCTGGACATTGTATTGATCGAGATACTCTTTTAAAACCTGATGCAGCAGATCGCGCTTATCTTTAAAGTATTTATAAATCAAGGCTTCTGTAACGCCTGCCGTTTTTGCGATTTCGGCTGTGGTGATCGTGCTGAACTCCTTTTTTTCCAGAAGTGTCTTTAGTGCTTTCGTAATTTTGACACGCCCCGGGGGTAAATGTTCGTTTTTTGATTTTTCAGTAAGTTCAACCAAGGTGTGTTGCATGATAGCTTCTCTCACCTAATTTGTACTTATCAACGAATTTTCCTTCTGTTAACCATCGCTTGTCCTTTACATTTTCTGCTTAGATTCGAGAAACGACCGTATGATTTCTTTATGCTCCGGTGCTTGCAGAGCGATTGACTGATTTGCCGCTTCCCAGTCAAGAATCTCCTTTAAGGATCTGTTATAACTCCCTTCCAATCCTTCCTTCATCAAAGCCAAAGCCACTTTCGGTTTCTGGAGCAGGCTATTGGCCAATGATTCAACCGCTGCGTCAAGTTTTTCGTTCGGTATGGATTTGTAAATCAATCCCATAGAAGCAGCGGTTGTCCCATCAATTTCCGTACCGAGCATGGCAAGTTCTTTGGCCTTGGCCAAGCCCACCAAACGGGGCAAAAAATAAAAACCGCCAAAATCCATAATGGCTCCGATATGAATAAAAATTTCACAGAACCGGGCGTCTTCTGCTGCTATCACAAAGTCTCCTGCCAGCACCAGATTTGCCCCGGCCCCAACCGCCACACCGCGATGAGCACAAATAACCGGCTGGGGCATCGCGCGGATTCCCTGAATGATAAGCCCGACACTCATCATTGCCTTTCGAAGAAGCGGTGGTGACGGGTGCTCCCCCAATAGCGCCATATCCGCTCCGGAAGAGAAATTGTCCCCGGCTCCTTTTATGATCACGACCCGGATTTCATCATCCCCCGCGATCTGTTCTACAGCATCTTTTAACTCCTGCATCATTTGGCCATTCATCGCATTCATGATTTCGGGCCGGTTCAATATTAGGGTAGCGATATGGTCCTTTTTTTGAAGCAAAACGGTGTGTTCAGACATGGTTGGTTCCTCCTTTAGCGCCTGCAGGTGCGACGGCGATAAAATCGAATCGATTTCATGGCTTAGATTTTGAGCACCATTCGGAATATCCAGATCAGGTTAGTGAAACTTACCAAATCCATTTATACCATATATGAAATGAGCGATACAATAGATAATTGCAAGTTAGTGAATATCACCAACATCTTGTTTATCAAGCTGTTTTTCTGCTGTTTGTTGAGTTTCGGTAAAGACTCCCGCGCAGACTGAATTTAGATTTAGTTTAGTCCGAATGTATGATATCCACGAACACAAATTTAATCGGGAGGACTCAAAATGAATAAAATCGATTTTGGACTGCAAGGACGTGTTGCAGTTGTTACCGGTGGCAGCCGAGGGATCGGTGAAGCCATTGCCAGAGCTTTTGTCAAAGCCGGAGCCAAGGTGGTGATCGCCAGCCGTTACATGAACAATTTGGAAAAGGTCGCTGAATCCGTTTTGAGCGAAGGCGGCGAGATAACACCCATCGTCTGCCACATGGGCTATGTCGATCAGATCAGGAACCTGATCGATAGCACGGTAAAAAAATACGGCACCATCGATATACTAGTCAACAATGCCGCCACAAACCCCTTTTTTGGAAATATGATCGATGCCGACGAGGGGATTTGGGAAAAGACCGTTTCGGTGAATCTCAAAGGTTATTTCTTTATGGCACAGGAAGCCGCCAAAGTCATGGCCGCAAACGGAGGCGGCAAAATCATCAACATCGCTTCTGTCGCCGGGTTGTCCCCTTCACCGATGCAGGGGATTTATTCCATCACCAAAGCCGGTGTCATTTCGATGACCAAAGGCATGGCCAAGGAGCTGGCACCGCACAACATTCGGGTCAACGCCATCGCCCCCGGTCTTACCGATACCAAGTTTGCCTCGATCCTTATCAACACCAAGGAAATTCTTGATTATGCCTTGGAAAGAATTCCACTGACACGGTATGCAAAGCCTTACGAAATGGCAGGCGCTGCGCTTTTCCTGGCTTCCGAGGCGTCTTCTTTCGCCACCGGCATGGTCATTACCGTGGACGGCGGCAGCAGGGCGTAATGCCGATTTGATATTTGCGCTAGCACTCGTTTATTCCTTACCGAAACCTTTGAAGGACCCGTGACGTCCGTACCCGTCTGCAAAGCGGGTGGCTCCGGCCCGGGTTTCACCACTTTCGACCGTCTTTATACCCAGGCGGAACTCATTCCGCATGGCCAGCCCAAAGGGCATATCCATACCTTCATAAACCGAACGCCGGTCGCTGAGCATGCAGCGCTCTGGAAAGGAGGCAATCTGCTCGGCCATCTTTTGCGCCTCGGCCAGGCTGGTCCCGGTTTCCACCACTTTGTTGGCCAGCCCCATACGTAGCGCTTCTTCGGCCCCGATCGGACGTCCGGTCAGAATGACGTCCAGAGCGTTGGACATGCCGATCAAGCGGGGCAAACGGACCGTGCATCCGTCAATAAAGGGCACCCCCCAACGTCGACAAAACGCGCCGAAAATGGCATCTTGCTCCATCACCCGCAGGTCACACAGCACAGCCAGTTCCAGGCCGCCGGCCACGGCGTACCCGGCAACAGCGGCGATCATGGGCTTGCTTAACCACATGCGGGAGCACCCGAGCGGTCCTTCGCCGCTTTCTTCGAACCTGAGGTTGTCTCTATCGGTGGACACGGCTTTCAAGTCCGCCCCGGCGCAGAAGCAGCCTTCGGCCCCTGTCAAAACACCGACCTTGGCCTCAGTATCGGCTTCGAAGGTCCGGAAGGCTTCGCCCAGGCCGGCCGCCGTCGGGCCGTCAACCGCATTACGGACCTCTGGGCGATTAATGGTAATCGTAAATACGGGACCCTTTTTTTCAGTCAAAACCACCATCTTTTCCTCCATCGCGATTCCTTTGATCCCAGCCTTCCGACACTGCCCTTTTCTGAAAAGGATTCATGCAGCAGGCTCGAAAAACTTGGCGTTCCTTGTCAAAAGACGATTCTTCGTTAAACTCACTGAAAACCACACGATTTCCCCATGCCGGGGCACAGTAATCCACCTAATCCCTCGCAGTCAACCTGAAATTCAACCGTGAAAGGAGAGACATCCTATAATCGTTTGGTCAATCCTTTAACGTAGAAAAATTCAAACACAGTATTTTCAGTTGGGTGAAAAACATGAGAAATGTATGCCAAAGCACGTGCACAATTCCTTGGTCATGATGCACAAAAAACTGTGCATTCTGGAAGTTTTGAAGAGTTCTTTCATCCTGGGAAAAACAGAGTTAATAATTATTTTGTGCCAAATGATAAATATAACATCCTGTAACCACAGCGGTTATTTTTTTCTGACGTAGTCCTTCCGGAATCTTTGCTCCCTTTGGCATTATTTTTGCGTACAATAAAGCACTTGATAACAACCTTTTTCTCCTTTCCATCCACACTATGCTAGAAAAATATACTATCGAGTGTCCATCCAGAAATGGTAGATTTTGGTTCCCCGATGAAAAGCTCGG
>CAZHAH010000059.1:0-31256 GCA_964530095.1 uncultured Desulfobacteraceae bacterium
AACTCTCTATTATTATTGCTTTTCGAAGCCGTTGCAAAAGAGCCGCACCCAAATGCTTTCCAAGCCATAGCGTACATCGCGCCGTTTCATCTCATTCAGCATCGTCACCAGCACCCGCGTTCCAGTACCGGCAATCGGATGGCCGAGTGAAATCCCGGAGCCGTTGACATTGACTTTGGCGTAATCCTGCGCTTCCATTCCCATTTCCTTTAAATCGGCCAACACCTGTGCCGCAAATGCCTCTTGAATTTCGATCAGATCCATCTGTTCAATGCTCAGATCGGCTTTGCTGAGTGCCTTCTCAACCGCTCGGGGAACGGTTCGATAGGTTCTGAGCGGGTCATCGCCCACGACAGCGCATGATTTGTAATACGCCAACGGTTCGACGCCCAATGCATCTGCATTTTCGGCCGAGGTGACGACCACCGCCGCCGCGCCGTCATTTTCAGTGGAAGAATTTCCGGCCGTACAAACGCCGCCCAGCACCGGCTTCAGTCCGGCCAGTTTTTCGAAAGTGGTATCCGGGCGCGGGTTTTCGTCCCTATCGAAGATCAAGGGATCGCCCTTGCGCTGCGGAACCAGTACCGGAACAATTTCATCTTTAAATTTTCCCGCAGACACGGCTGCGCAAGCTTTTTGATGGCTTTCCAAAGCCCATTTGTCACAATCCTCGCGGCTGATGCTTTCTTCTCTGGCAGCGGTTTCAGCCCAAGTCATCATCGTCGGCAAGATGCCGTAACGTTCTTCGGGCTGTGACATAACCCGGGCCCGTTGGATGCGATCATATAAGGGAAGACCCCATAAGGACACATCCCCGTGTCCACGCGGCATCGCCTTTTTTCCTCCGACCCCCCACTTGATATTTCCCGGCAGGTAAAACTCGGCATTGCTCATGCTTTCGGCGCCGCCGGCCACAACGATCTCTGCCTGACCGCATTGAATAAGACTCGCCGCTAAACGCACCACATCCAGACCCGTACAGCAACGGCTGTCAATTGTAACACCGGGGATCGTTTCCGGCCAGCCGGCCTTGAGCAGAGACATCCGTGCAATGTTGACTGATTCGCCGTTTTGATACGCTTGCCCCAGGATCACTTGATCGGCCTGGTCGGGTTGGATGCCTGCCCGCTTTAGGGCTTCATCAATGACAATCGCTCCCAAATCATAGGCTTCAATCGTCTTTAAAGCGCCCATATAACGCCCCACAGGCGTACGCACCCCGCTGATAATAACCGCTTCTTTCAATTAGTTCTCCTTATTATTTATTTAAGAGGTTGCGGGAAATAACCAAGCGCTGGATCTCGCTGGTTCCTTCAAAGATTCGAAAAAGTCTCACATCCCGCAAGTACATTTCAATCTGGGTTTTCTTGAGATAGCCTTCGTCTTCGAAAATATCCATCGCCTTGTCCGCAATTTTACTGGCCATTTCAGTACAAAAAAGCTTCACCATGGACGCTTCGTGGGTGACATTGTTTCCTTGATCTCTAAGCCAGGCGGCATGATACAGCATTTGCCTGGCGGCATAAATTTGAGTGGCCATATCGGCCAGTTCAAAAAGCGTTGTCTGGAGTCGACTCTTGGAGCGTCCACCTTCAATTTTTCGTTTGACATGCGCCAGACTCATGTCGAGCAGTTTTTGTGAAGCACCCAGGGCGCAGGCCCCCATGGTCAGACGGCCTTTATCGAGTACCCGCATAGCGGTATTAAATCCCTTGCCGACCATGGGCATACCGCCAATCACATTATCTTTGGGAACGCGGCAGTTTTTAAATATAAGTTCACAGGTCTGGGATCCTTTCAGTCCCATCTTGATATCCGGCGGTCCGACCGAAAAACCGGGAAAATCTTTCTCGATAATCAGCGCGCTGCAGCCGCCGCGGGCCCGCTTTTCCTCATCGGTTACCACAATGGTCGTGAAAACATCGGCACCATCCGCATTGGTAATGAAAAGTTTGGTACCATTTACAATCCAATACCCTTCTTCCAGAACGGCGCTGGTGCTGATGTTGGCGGCATCCGACCCGGCGTTCGGCTCGGTCAGGGCAAATGCGGCCACCCATTCACCCGATGCAATACGGGGTAAATATTTTCTTTTTTGTTCTTCGGTGCCATCGAACAAGATCCCCATGGACCCGATGCCATTGCTGGTACCGATTTGGGAACGAAAACAGGCGTTGGTCTGGGTTAGTTCTTCATAAATCAGAATTTCGCCTATCGTGGAGAGACCCAAACCGCCGTATGTCTCAGGTATCGGAATGCCGAACAAACCCATACGGCGCATTTTGTCGACAACCGCCTCCGGAACATGGGCTTCTTTTTCCACCTGCAGTGAAATGGGGTCTAATTCTTTTTCAACAAACTCTTTAATTTTTAGCTGTAACTCTTTTATATTTTTTGGAATATTGTATTCCATAAATACCTCCCATTTATTTAAAACCTGAAGTGAGCGGTTCAAGATTCAGGATTCAAAGGTTATAGTTTGCTGATATTCTTAATTCCACCAGACGTACTGGAATCGTAAAAAGTCGCACATTCAGCCATATATGGCTAAGTAAAAAGGTTCATATACCCCCGCTAAACAACGGCGGGATAAAAAGGCGTAGTGTTTTTTCAGGAACGAGGCCATACATGTAGTATGCCGAGTGTCTGAAAAAAAATTACAACGCAGTAGATGGGACTTTTTACGACGCCATCAAACGTACTGATGCACGAAATTTGTGTCAACACTATTTTATACAGCGTCAGTGCCGATGCTACGATTTCTATATTGACATCAATACCTGAATCTTAATAGAAGAACATGTTCCAGTACACCCTTAATTTCTTTCATCATTATTTCGAAGTATTTGTTTTCAACTATATTGCTCAATCCTTTCACGCGGTGCCATATGTCCTCATTTTAATTCAAACGAGAGTCGTTATACCGTGTGAGCCTTCATGAGGTATACATCCCGTGAATCTATGTGAATATCTGGAAAATTCAGCCCGCAAACACCCCCACAAAATCGTTGTGCGCCATGAAGGGGATCAATTGACGTATGCTGGACTTGACCGTCGGTGCAATCGCCTGGCCAATGGGCTCAAAGATCTCGGGTTGTCGCCGGGTGACCGATGCGTCGTGATGATGCCCAACCATATCGATGTGATTACAGTGTACTACGCCTTGACTAAATTGGGAGTGGTCATAGTCCCGGTTAACTTTCTTTTTAAACAGCACGAATTGACCCATATCTTTACCGATGCACAACCCAAAGCCTTCATCGGCGCCACTCCCTATCTGGATGAGATTCGCCGGCTTTTTAACAGCGGAACCACACCACCGATTCGACTGGCCCAGGGGATTGCAGACGATCCGCTCTTTATGGATCTGACCGCCGCCTACGCCGATAAAGATCGATTCGAACGATACCCGGCCGATGACGACGACACGTTGAAAATCCTTTATACTTCGGGGACGACCGGGTCCCCCAAAGGGGTGATGCTGACGCACGGAAATTTGGCCAGTGAAGCCAGGATTTTGGCTGAAATGCGTGGCACAACAGATCCGGATACGGTGGTCATCGGCGTGCTTCCTCTTTATCATGTTTACGGTATCACAAGCGTCTTAAATGTGTCCCTCTATCTGGGTCTTACGATCGAGCTCTTTACCCAGTTCGATGCTGAAAAAGTGATCCGCGTAGCAGTAGAAGAAAAGCATACCATCCTTTTTGCCGTTCCGACGATGTACAACCGCCTGATTGAAATCGCTTCTCAGACACCGCCCGCAAGCTCTTCACTAAAATTTTGCGTATCCGGGGGGGCGTCTTTACCGGTGGAATTTATCCATCGTTTCGAAACTCTTTTCGACACCAAGATGTATGAGGGATATGGCTTAACCGAGGCACCCGTCTGTGTGGAGAATCCCTTCGGCGGCTTGACCAAACCCGGATCCATCGGTCTGCCTATCACGGAATTCAATGCTAAAATCATCGATCCAAACGCCAATGAGGTACCGCCCGGCGAAAGTGGTGAACTCCTTATCAAAGGCCCGGGCGTCATGAAAGGGTACCTGAATCGTCCCGCTGAAACTCAAGAAACGATAAAAGACGGATGGCTTTATACCGGTGATATCGCCCGTAGAGACGAAGACCAGTATATCTATATAGTGGATCGAAAAAAAGACCTCATCATCCGGGGCGGATACAATGTTTATCCCCGTGAAATCGAAGAGATAATGTATCAAATCCCGGAGATCCTCGAGGCCGCCGTCATCGGCGTTGCAGATGCGGATCTGGGTGAAGAAATCGCCGCTGTGGTTGTCTTAAAAGAAGGGTTCCAAATCGAGGCCCAAACGATTCAAGCCTATGTCAAGGAGCGCGTGGCGCCGTACAAGTACCCGCGGATTATCGATATCATCTCCGCTCCGCTTCCCAAAAGCGGGACGGGTAAAATCTTAAAAAAGGAAATCCGGAAACAATACAATCCTTGAACGTATGCTCAAAAAAGAACCGGTAGTTGGACACCGGAGGTGAAAAAGAGGAGGAATGCAACAATGGAAATAAAGAAAATATTCGTGGCCGGTGCCGGATTGATGGGCGGTGGAATTACCCAAGTCTGTGCCCAGGCCGGATACAATGTTATCATGCGGGACCTGACCGATGAGATCGTCCAGAAAAGCCTCAAAGCGATTCACTGGTCGGTGGGCAAGCTGGTGGAAAAGCAGAAGGTGGAAGGCACGGTCGATGCCATTATGAGGCGTATCCGGACCTCCACCGAACTTGAGGCGGCCGGCGATGCCGATTTTGTCTTTGAAGCCATCATTGAAAATCCGGAAGCCAAAAGAGATCTCTTCGCCAAGCTGGATAAAATATGTCCCCCGGAAACCATATTGGCCACAAACACATCGGCAATCCCCGTCACCGATATTGCCGAAGCCACTCAGCGAATCCCCAAGGTGTGCGGCACCCATTTCTTCAGTCCGGTCCCCCTGATGCGGGCCGTGGAAATCGTAAAGGGGTTGGGGACATCGGCTGAAACGGCTCAAACGGCCGACACACTCTGCCGCTCATTGGGCAAGGAAACCATCCGGGTGAACCTGGATGTGGCCGGGATCGCACTGAATCGACTCAACTTCCCCTCCACCGTCGAAGCCATTAAGCTGGTAGAAGCGGGAGTAACCACGGTGGAAGACATCGATAAGGGAATGCGGCTTGGCTTTGGCAGACCCATGGGTCCCTTTGAAACTGCCGACATGGCCGGACTCGATGTCGGCTATAATGCCATGCTGGCGGTTTACAGGGAAACCCGCGATCCTAAATTCCATCCGCCCATGTTGCTGCAGAGAAAGGTTAAATTAGGACATCATGGCCGCAAAACCGGCATCGGCTGGTACAAATATGATGAAAACGGAAAAAAACTGGGACCAGCCGATTAGAAATCGCCGGTTTGGCGTTCACTAAACCCCTAACCCTGTGTCCATCCAGAAATGGTAGATTTTGAGATACTATTTATGAGTGGGCACTAACCAAAGGAGGTGGCGTATGAGAACCAATCGTATTTTTAAGACAGTATTCTTTTTTTCGATTTTTCTGTGTTTGGTGATGGTCCCCTTTTCGGGTTCCGGCCAGGCCGCGGACAAGGTCTTTAAATGGAAGGTTCAGTCGCATTGGCCCTCCGCCAGCCCGTCTTACAAGGGGAGTTTGCTGGTCATCGCCGAGAAACTGAAACAGCGCACCAACGGCCGTTTGATCCTGGAGCCTTTTCCGGCCGGATCACTGGTCCCCTCAAAAGAAATCCACCATGCCGTCAAGCGCGGAATGGTCCCCATGGGAGGCACTTCAACCGCATACACACGTGCCTTGGTACCCCTCAGCGGAATCGGCGCCGGCCTGCCCTTTTCGTTTAAAGCCGCCGGGGAAGCCTTCTATTTCTATAAGAGAGTCGGTTATGAACAGGCCATGAAAGAGACTTTTGGCAAACACGGCCTGCTCTTTTTTACGGATAAGATTTATCCCACCGAACTGGCGGTAAAAAAACCGATCCAATCCATGGCGGAGTTTAAAGGGCTGAAGTTGCGATCCTCGGGAACTCTGCAGATCTTCTTCACCTCCATCGGTGCCGCGGCCTCATACATCACCGGCGCGGAAGTCTATTCATCACTGGCTTCGGGTGTGGTTGACGGTGCCCATTGGGGAGCGGCTCAGGGGGCTAACAAAATGGGCTTCTATGACATGTGCAAGTATCATTTGAAACCCTCGTTTGTGGTGGCCGGCACCGATATTTGGGTCATCAATAAAAAGGCTTTTGGCAAATTGCCCCCGGATCTTCAGCAGATATTGACCCAAACCCTGGATGAACATATGTGGCTGCGCAGCAACCAATATATCTATCAGGAAGCCACTACTTTGGCCCGCGTCCAAAAGGAAAAAGGGGTTAAAGTCGTCACACTTCCGCCCGCGGAGCTGCAAAAAATGACCCAGGCGGCCGTCGCTTTGTGGGATAAAGAGGCCCAAAAAGATCCTCTATACGCCGAATGGATCGAAAAGATGAAGGAATTCCTGAAGGCTCTGGGCTACATTTAACCTCTTGAACCGCAATAGCACCCTAACCTTCCCTGGCCC
The DNA here is from genome assembly GCA_964530095.1 of uncultured Desulfobacteraceae bacterium. Classification (GTDB taxonomy): domain Bacteria; phylum Desulfobacterota; class Desulfobacteria; order Desulfobacterales; family CAZHA01; genus CAZHAH01. The sequence goes on from CAZHAH010000059.1 coordinate 6,600, forward strand.
CAGACCCCAATTTCCTACGGGTTTCGGGTCAGGGATCTTTTTTAATTAAAAGGAACTGACCCTTGAAAGCTCTACATCATTTCTTGCGCCTCATCGACTGGATCAACGAACAGGTCGGCAAAATTCTCTCCTATTTTATGCTCCTCATATTCGTCCTGCTGATGATGGAGGTAGTCCGGCGATATCTGCTCAACTCGCCCACGGTTTGGGCCAACGAGCTCACCCAGATGCTTTTCGGTGCTTACGTCATTCTCTGCGGCGGTTATATCCTGGCCTCGGGAGGGCATGTCAATGTGGATATCCTCTATTCGCGCCTGTCTCGCAGAGCACAGGCCCTATTGGACATTATTACGACGGTTCTGTTTTTTATGTTTGGTCTGATGTTGTTTGTTTACGGCGGATCGCTGGCCTGGGAATCGCTGTCCACATTCGAGCGTTCTCAGTCGGCCTGGAACCCGCCGATCTATCCGGTTAAGCTGATGATACCCCTGGGAGCCGGCCTTCTTTTATTGCAGGGGGTTGCCAAATTGATACGCGATATTCTGATCGTCGTTACAGGCGAAGTTGACCGTGCGGCCGTATCTCAAGACAAGGAGCAGCTATGAGCATCGAATTGTTGACCATCCTCTTTTTCCTCTCTCTCCTGGTTTTTCTGGCCATGGGACTTCCCCTTTCATTTGTCCTGGGCGGCGTATCGATCATATTTTTGTATTTTACCTGGGGTCCCGAATCCTTCTATATGGTGGCATCCCAGACCTGGGGGGCCATGAATAAATTCACATTGGTGGCGGTACCCCTCTTTATCCTTATGGCCATGATTCTGGAAAGATCGGGGGTGGCCAAAGATCTGTATGAAATGATGTATTTGTGGTTTGGGCGCGTGGGCGGCGGATTGGCCATCGGCACGGTGGTCATCTGTGCCATTTTTTCGGCCATGTGCGGCATCAGCGGGGCTGCGGTAGTGAGTATGGGGACCATCGCGCTGCCCTCCATGCTGGAACGCAACTACGACAAGGAGCTTGCCCTGGGATGCATCAATTCCGGAGGCGGTTGGGGGATTCTGATTCCGCCCAGCGTCATCATGGTTCTGTATGCCCTCATTACGGGCGAATCCGTGGGGAGGCTTTTTGCAGGCGGTGTTTTCCCGGGTTTGCTTCTTTTGGTTCTGGTCTCGAGCTACATCGCCATTCGGTGTTATTTTCAACCCCATTTGGGGCCGGCCCTTCCCATAGAAGAACGCGGGGACTGGAAGCGTAAACTCACCGCCCTAAAGGCCGTCATTTTACCCATCATCATCGTTCTAATGGTCCTGGGGTCCATTATCGGAGGTATCACAACCCCCACCGAGGCTGCCGCCATGGGTGTTTTAGGGGCCATTATCTCGGCTTTGGTTTACCGGCAGTTCAGCTGGATGATGGTGAGAGAAGCCGCCATACGCACATTGCGTCTCACGGGCATGATCATGTGGATTCTTTTCGGTGCTTACTGCTTTAGTTCCGCCTATCACGGAATGGGAGCCAACCAGCTGATCGAAAATATGATGCAACATATCCCCGGCGGCCCCTGGGGAACCATTATTTTTATTCAATTCATTATATTTCTTTTGGCCATGGTTCTGGATCCGATGGGAATAATGATGATTTGCATACCTGTTTTTCTACCGGTGGTCAAAGCACATGGCTTTGATCCGCTGTGGTTCGGAATCCTGTTTGTGATCAACATGGAAATCGGTTATATGACGCCGCCTTTCGGTTTCAACCTCTTTTATCTGAAAGGGATTGTCCCGCCGAGCATCACCATGGGAGATATTTACCGCTCCATCATTCCTTATACGCTTGTCGAATTAACGGGGATGATAATCGTTATGATCTTTCCCCAGATTGCGATATGGCTTCCGAACAAACTGCTATAACAAACGCCTAATCTGAGCGTTGAGCCTTCATCAGCTCGGTTCCAATATCATAAGCTTTTAAATTGGTCTCCAGCTTGCTTTGCGGCAAAGCCTCCAGAACACTTGCGCTGAAATCTTCACGCCGCAGGGGGAGATCATCGATTGCAGCAATGGCGCCGATCATAATAATGTTGCTGAAAATAGGATTGCCCAATTTCATGGCCTCTTCGGTGGCATTGACAAACCATGCCGAGGCCGTCAGCGATTTGATCATTCTCTCTAACTCTTCCAGCGTTGGATAGATCATTTCCCCGGCAATTACACCGGTGGGATAAATCGGACGGGAATTGGTCAAGGCCTTAACTTCCTCATTCCCATACACCTTTAGAACTCGGATGGATTCAAGCGGTTCAAGCCCCACAATCAGATCAGCCCTTCCTTTGGGTATTTGAGGGCTCCAGATGGATCTGGCCGAGACACGGATGTGGCTCATGACTGATCCTCCCCGCTGCGACGCACCAAATGTCTCGCCGATGGTTATATAAAACCCTTTACCGACCATCATGTTCGCTAAAACACGGGAAGCCATGACATTACCCTGACCGCCAACCCCTGTGATGATGATATTGTATGGATCCTTGGATAGTACGCTTTTCAAGTCAGCTCCTATTGTTAAATGATGAACATCGAACATGTAATAATCTTACTGACGAACATCGAACATTCAACATCGAACGTCCAACGTCGAAAGAAAAACAAAAAGCCAATAGCGAATATCTCATCTCTATGAATGAGACCCTTGCCTTTTTTTGTCTTTCATTCAATCTCGATTTTATCGGGATTGGACGTTCGATGTTCGACGTTCATTCTTTCCTCAAGTGAGCCCCTATAGCCTCATTGGGACAAATTGTCTCACAAACCCCGCATCCGGCACATAATACGTCATCGATTTGAGCCTTTTCTTTTTTTTCGTCCCAAATGAGACCCGGGCAGCGGAAGATTCGGGTGCATAAACGGTTACATCCGCATTCCTCACCGAGACAACGGGTCTCATCAATGCGAAGATCGTATGTCTTCTGGTATCTTTTGTCCGGGCTTAATGCACACGCCTGCTGCAGGATCAGCACATTGACCCCAACTTGATTTTCCAAAAGCTGGTTCAGGGTCAGGCGTGTTTTCTCAAGATCGAAAGGATCGCCGGCTTCAACGTTGGCACCGATCCCTTCGCAAACCTTGGCAATGTCAACCGCAGGCGCCTTTTCACCCATGGCATCGATTTCAAGACCGGGATGCGACTGAAAACCGGTCATGGCCGTGCCGCTGTTGTCCAATACGATAAGCGTCAGATTCGATTGATGGTGCACGGCGTTTACCAGTGCCGGAAGCACAGCGTGGAAGAAGGTTGAATCCCCGCACACGGCCAGGGCGGGTTGATCCAGGCCGAACTGTTCCAGCTTTCCAAAACCGCCGGCGATTCCCGCACCGGATCCCATGGCATGTAATGTTTTGCTCACGTTGAAGCCGGAAGCAAAACGCCCCATGGCATAACAGCCGATATCTCCGCAGACAAACCCTTTGCGATTATCCCGCTTGAGGGCGTTGTGAATACTCCAAAATGAGGCCCGATGGGGGCATCCCGGACAGAAAGCCCTTTCTCTTTCCGGAAGCACCATCTCTTCCGTTTGTTGAATTTTTTGAGCGTATCTCGTTGACATTGCACGGTAATCTGTAGAAAAAATTCTGTTAAGAGCGGACATGACAAGATCGGGATTCATTTCGCCCACGGTAGGAAAATAGCCCTCATTCTTTCCGTAAAAATTCTTAATGCCGATTTCACGAACCTGCTCTGCCGCCATAATTTTTATATTATCTTCTATAAAAGGCAAAACCTCTTCAACAATCATGATGTCGTCGGTCATCATTAAATGGCGTTTGAGAAGTTTGGGCGGCAGCGGCCAAGTGGTGCCCAACTTTAACAAACCGACCCGGTCTTCAACATCGAGCAAGGCAATGGCTTCCCGACTGTAAAGCGAACAGGCGCTGCTGGTGATGATAAGAAGTTCCGGTTTGTCCGGTCCGGAATAGGTATTAAAAGGGCTTTCTTCAAATATTTGCATCGCCGCGATTAATTTGTTCTGCTGCTCCTGGTGCTTATACCCGACCGGTACGCTGGTCACCTGCCCCGTTAGCGGATCGAGTACCGGTCCCTCAAATTCGAATTCAGCCGCTTTATGGCTCTCCAACATCTTGCCGAAGGATACATTCCCGCTGGCATGCGACATGCGCGTGACGCTTCGGACAACCACCATGTTGCGAATGGTTTCGGAGAGTTCAAACGCCCATCTGGTCATATCCTTGGCTTCCTGAAAATCTCCCGGCTCCAGGAGAGGGAGTTCAAACATCTTGGCGAAATGGCGTGATTCACCCTCATTGGCGCTTGACAGTGCCCCCGGATCATCACAGGTAATGAGTACCATCCCTCCCCGGGTTCCGGACCCTGCCAGGTGCAGCATAAAATCAGATGCCACATTGACGCCATTCTGCTTCATGGCGCATAATGATCTCAACCTGGCAAACGAAGCCGCCGCGGCGACTTCCATGGCCACCTTCTCATTGGTTGACCATTCCACATAGATATTCGACTGACCGGCCACTTTGGCGAGGCTTTCGATGATTTCCGAAGACGGCGTACCGGGGTATCCCGTGACAACCTTTACTCCGGCCTCCAGTGCGCCTCGGGCGATGGCCTCGTTGCCCATCAGTACATGATGCGCATCCGCCTGTTGATCGGTTAATTTCGTCATTTTTTCGATTCCACAATATGATGTGAGTTGGATTAATAAGCATGCGGTTTCTAACACAAAGGGGATCACGTTGACAACCGAGAAAGCGTGTCGGATTCTGATTCGATCTTGACACCCAAAGCTGTATTCCATTATACAGTAAACATTCCGCGCCCACCGAAGATCCCGTCATTGAGGAGAGAATGCGAATTTGCTCCAGAAGGGTGTCTTCAATCCATTCATATTTTTCAACCCAAAAAAAGGAGGACAAGTATGATGACAAAGAAAAGATTGATTCGTTTTGGTTTTCTAATCGGTTTGGCTGTCGTTCTGACGGTCGGTGGCGGGAGCGCCCTTGCGGAAGATGTGAAGATTCCCAAAGTGATGACCTGGACATCTTACGATGTCGGCTCCAGCGGGTATATGATGGTGGGCCACATCGCAACGACCCTGTTTGAAAAACATGGGGTAAAAATAAGGGTCATCCCGGCCGGCACCGACATCCCCAGGGTCTATCCGGTCCGTCTTAAGGGTGCGGAAGTCGCCTTCCACGGTTTGGGATCATGGCTTATGCAGGAAGGGCTGATAGATTACGCCTCTTCGGAGTGGGGACCTCAACCGGTGCGGGCACTTTATTTTGCCCAGCATCCGGGATTGGCTTTGGGTCTCCGGGGCGATTCCCCCATCAAATCCTGGAAAGACCTGAAAGGCAAAAAAGTTGCCACCTTTCCCGGATCGGGAGCCCTGACCCTGATCAGCGAAGTTCACCTGGCGTATGCCGGATTGTCCTGGGATGACGTCATTCCGGTAAAGGCCGCCGGATATGGCGCATCCATAAAAATGGTCATGTCCGGGAAGATCGATGGCACCCATATTAACCCCACCGCCTCCCTGGCTTATCAGATGGAGGCCAAACCGCACGGCATCAAGTTTTTAGAGTTACCGCATAATCTTGATGAGAACTGGGCCAGGGTCAAAAAACATGCCCCGGCCTACGGCAAGTTTACGGCCACAATCGGAGCCGGCCTTTCAAAAGACAAACCGCTGCAAACTACGTCCTATGCCTACCCCGTTACCCTGGCCTACGATTTTTTGCCCGACGACAAGGCCTACATTATCACCAAACTTCTGGTGGAAGCGTATCCCGACTATGCCAAAAAGCACAAAGCCATAAAGGCCTACTGGACACCGGAAGGAAGCATGGCCCTGTTTGATCAATATCCGCTGCCCTTGCACAATGGGGCCATCCGCTATTACAAGGAAATCGGCATGTGGAACGCGGAGCGCGAGGCTAAAAATCAAGCACGCCTTGCCCACCAGATCAAGCTGAAGAAGGTATGGGATGCCGCCTTCAGCGAAGCCTTGGAAAAGAAAATGAAGATGCGCAAATTCGGCGACTTCTGGAAAAAGAAACGCGCCGAGGCCGGGTTCTAAAGCGACCCTTGGAAGAATCTGGTTAATTTCATGGAGAGCAAAAGGATCTAATCCTTTTGCTCTCCTATTATGAACGAAGGCTTGAAGCAAAGACCCAACGCAGAGATTGGGCCAAAAGATTTTTTTGAGATAACTTCTACGTAAATCGCAGGTGAAAATGACACCAGAACATCCGACACCATCAATCGAATCGCGCTACCGGACGCTGACCGGCTTCTGGCAATGGGTGACCATCGGCTTCTCCGCCCTGGGGATCCTTTTGGCCGTCTATCACATCTTTTATTTCCAAGGACTCGGCTTCATGTTGATGGACAATTCGTATCTCTATCTGTTGATGACCTTTTATCTGTCGATGGTTTTTCTTTTTTTCCCGCTTAAAAAGGGAGGACCCCAAAAAATCATTTTTGCCGTCGATGTTTTTCTCTTTTTCCTCACCGCCGCGATTTCACTCTATCTGGCGGTACATGGACTTGAAATCAATACCAAAGGCTGGGGTTATTTCGCCCCCACGCATATCATGATCATGTCCATTATGCTTTGGATTATCGTTCTTGAAGCCGTACGACGGACTGCCGGTACTTCTCTGGCCATCATCATTTTAGTATTTTCCCTTTACCCCCTCTATGCCGCTCATATGCCGGGGTTTCTGGAAGGCTATCATCGCCCGTTTACCACCACTGCCAACTATCATGCCCTGAGCATGGACAGCATCCTGGGAATACCGATGAAGGTTTTCGGGATTATTCTGATCGGCTTCATTATCTTCGGTGTTGCGCTGCGGGCCTCCGGCGGGGGGCAATTTTTTCTCAATCTTTCCAGCGCCCTTCTGGGATCGCGGCGCGGCGGAACAGCCAAAGTGGGGGTTTTGTCGAGTGCGCTTTTCGGCTCCCTGAGCGGAAGTGTTATCTCAAACGTGGTGACCACCGGATCGATCACCATTCCGGCCATCAAAAAAAGCGGCTACCCCGCACACTATGCCGGCGGAATCGAATGTGCCGCCTCCACAGGTGGGGTTCTGATGCCGCCCATCATGGGCGCCACGGCTTTCGTCATGGCCGCTTTTTTGGACGTATCCTATGGAAAAATCGCCTTGGCGGCTGCTATTCCGTCCGTGCTGGCCTACGTTGGCCTGCTGATTCAGGTCGATGGGTATGCCGCCCGCAAAGGACTCAAAGGTCTTCCCGAAAGTGAACTTCCCTCATTAATAGAAACCCTGAAAGAGGGATGGTTTTACCTTGGCGCTATCGCCGTGCTGTTGTACGTGCTGTTTATCATCCAACTGGAGAGCCAGGCGCCTTTTCTTTCGGTCCCTTTTCTCCTCGTCTTTGCCATGATCCGCAAAGAAACGCGTTTCTCCCTGCGCTCCTTTTTGCTGTTTATTCAATCCACAGGTAAACTCTTGAGTGAATTGATTGCAATCCTGTCCGGAGTGGGCATGATTCTGGGATCTTTGGCCCTTACCGGGGTTGCTGCCGCCTTTGCCCGCGAGATCGTCGCTCTGGCCGGCGGGAAGATGATCTACATGCTCATTTTCGGGGCCCTCACCAGCTTTATTCTGGGGATGGGCATGACGATCACGGCCTGTTATGTCTTTTTAGCCATGGTTTTGGTCCCGGCCCTGATCACGGTCGGCTTAAACGAAATCGCCGTTCATCTGTATGTCATGTATTGGGGCATGCTCTCCTACATTACACCCCCGGTGGCTTTGGCGGCATTTCCGGCCGCCGTCATTGCCGGCGCCAAACCTTTCCGGGTCGGCCTCATGGCCATGAAGCTGGGCGGCGTCAAATATCTGGTCCCCTTTTTCTTTGTATTTGACCCGGCCCTGGTCTGTCAGGGAAGTCTCGCAGAAATCGTTCAAGCCGTCGTATCCACCACCCTGGGCGTCTTTTTTATCGGATCGGTACTGGAGGATTACCTTTTCGGCGTGGGGAGAATTCACCTCCAAACGGTTAGCGGCTTGTTCTCAGGAGCAGCGCTGTTTGTAGGCGGTTTTATCATGGGCTTGCCGGGCTGGAACAATGACTTTTTAGGATTGGCGATTGCTTTGGTCGGTATATTTACGCTGTTTCTCACGCGAGGGTTCGAAAAGGAAAACCAGCCGATATAATTGTGATTTATTGGGTATGTGTTTGTTGTCTTTTTAGCATAAAAACAAAGAAACAGATATAAGGTAATAAATGAAAAAGATGGCTGTGATTGGGGCCGGGACCATGGGTCATTCCTTCTCCCACATCTTCGCGCAAGGAGGCTACCAGGTTTTTTTGTATGATATTTCGGAAGATGCCCTGCAACAGGCCAAACGGTTAATAGCCTCCAATCTAAAAACCCTTACTGAAATCGGTCTCTGCGACCCGGAAGTCAAATCAACAATTCTGAATGAGCAGATCACCTATACGACAGATCTAAACCAGGCCGTAGCCGACACCGAGTTGGCTGTCGAAGCCATTGTTGAAGATGCGGATGCCAAAAAGGCGCTATTCAGTGAGCTGGATCGAATCGCACCCCCGCAGACGATCTTAGCCAGCAACACGTCCTACTTGGATATCTATCAATTTGTGGAAACCCACCGGCCGCAAAAAGTGATCATCACCCATTGGTTCGCCCCCCCGCATATTGTGCCTTTGGTAGAGATTGTACCGGGGCCACAAACCGCTCCGGAAACAGTGGCCAAAGTAAAAGACATCATCGAAGGTTTGGGGAAACAGACGGTTGTGCTCAAAAAGTTTCTTCCCGGCTTTATTGCCAATCGCCTCCAGGCCGCCCTTACCCGGGAGGTCATGAATCTGATCGACAACGGCTATGCGACTCCCCAAGATATCGACAAGGCCACCAAAGCCAGTTTCGGTCTGCGCATCCCGATACTGGGTCTGGTAAAACGACTCGATTTTGCCGGGCTCGATTTGGTTCAGAAAGTTTTGCGCAATAAATCATACACCCCGCCCCCGGTCAAAGAAAAATCAGAGACGTTGGATTTGTTGATTTCGCAAGGTCGTTTGGGAGCCAAAAACGGCCGTGGTTTTTACGATTATGGCGAAATGTCTGTTGAAGATATTCTTAAAGAACGCGATGTGAAACTCCTAAAACTTAAAGAATTTCTGACTGAATTAGGAGAATTGGAGTAACCTGAGGGGTAATTTATGTCTGCTAATAAAGTAGTAATAACGGTGGCAGTGACGGGATCCATCGGCGATAAATCAAAACACCCGGATCTGCCGGTCTCTCCGCAGGAAATTGCTGCAAGCGCCATAGAAGCCTGTAAGGCCGGAGCGTCGGTAGTTCATGTCCATGTAAGGGATCCTGACACGGCCGAACCGGCCATGGACTTTGCACTTTACCGGGAAGTTTTCGAACGTATACGGGATGCCTCTGATATGGTGATCAATTTGACCACCGGTGCCGGCGCCCGTGTTATTCCGGATGAATCCGACCCTGTCGGTTTTGAAACAGGAACCACCTGGCGATCTCCCGAAAAGAGAACCGAGCATATCGTCAAACTAAAACCCGAACTCTGCTCCCTGGATGTCGGTTCCATGAATTTCGGCCCCCGGGTCTTTGCCAATGCCGTGCCGCATACCGAAGACATGGCCGCACGGATCCAGGCGGCCGGGGTCAAAGCCGAGCTTGAGGTCTTTGATATGGGGCACATCGAAATCGCCAAACACCTTATCAAAAAGGGCCTGGTGGATCCCCCGCCCATCTTTCAGCTATGTCTGGGTATTGCCTGGGGCATCCCTGCCAATTCAAAAACCATGCTGCAGATGAAAGAAACCTTACCCGATAACGCGCTTTGGGCCGGATTTGGCGTGGGACCCACCAGCTTCCCCATGGTGGCCCAGTCCGCCCTTCTCGGTGGGAATGTGCGCGTCGGGTTTGAGGATAATTTTTATCTCGGCCGGGGCCTCCCAGCCAAAAGCAATGCTCAGCTGGTGGAAAAAACAGTGCGTATCTTACAATCTCTGGATAAAGAGCCGGCTTCTCCCCAGAAGGCACGCGAGATCCTCCATTTATAATGCTGCCAGAAACACTGTTCGTACAATATCATTGCGAAAACCCCGCCTCGGATTCGACGAAGCAATTCCGATTGATTTTTGTATAATATCATCCATGTCATACGTTTAAATTTGAACTGGATAGGTCGTAGAATGTCTAAATATTCCGGGCGAATGTATTGGCGCATATATTCAATCTTTATACGCTGATGAGTTGTTCATAACATGAAAAAAATCAAAGGATTGTATAATGCAAAACGAATTAAGCACTTTCAGCACGAACGTCCCGCATATCCGATTGATACCTCAAAAATATATCTTTTTTCTATTGCCTTGATTAACAACCTATATAATATCTAGGCAATAACATTATCGTTTCTGCGAGCCGACTAAAAAATTTAAAATATATAGCTGAGAAATCTCAAAATGACCCTTTTAAAATACGAACACATTGAGATTAAAGAATCCGATGATCCTTTAGTTAATTTGGCGAATTTTGATTTTTATCTAGAGCCATCATATTACAATAGAGGGCTCTCTGAGGAATCTCGAATATATATAAGAAAAATAATTGCTGAAAAGCTGGAATGCATCCAGAAAGAACTTGGCAAATACAGATTTAAGATTTGGGATGGTTGGCGATCGCGTGAAGTCCAGCAAAACATTTACATGAATCATTGGAGGAAGCTTAAAAATAGTCATCCAAATTGGGAAAAAGATAGGTTAAAAGAAGAGGTTGGCATGTTTGTCACTGTAGCCAATGATCCCTATCGAATTCCGATTCATGCGACAGGAGGATCAATCGATCTCACACTGATTGATTCATCAGGGAATGAACTTGATATGGGTACAGAGTTTGATTACTTTGGCCCGGAAGCAGCATCTCTTTTCTATGAAATGAATGATATCGACGACCGAGTTAGAGCGAATCGTAAGCTTCTTCGAGATGCAATGTTTGCAGAGGATTTTCGCTTTGATGATGATGAGTGGTGGCATTTTGATTATGGAAACCAACTGTGGGCGGCTGCTTTTAATAAACCTTTTGCGATTTATGGCGAGTGTGTTCCTCTTTGTTCTAGTTAAACTAAAGCAGCTCTGTTATTATCCTTAGCATGATCATCAACTTGATGGTATTCATATATTGTGTTCTTTAAGTTTTCGATAAAAAGTGGGTAAGCTGACACCGAATTCTTTGGCAATCATTTTTTTTGCTTTTACAGAATGACCGTGAAATTCGAGCGCTTCTTTAATAATCTGCACCTCGAAGGCTTTCACCTGGTCCATAAGCGACCTATCATCAGTTCGTTTTTTTCTCTTTTGTAGGATGCCGACAGGAAGACTGCTTTCTTTTATCTTATTATCGGTTTCGACATTGATGGCATATTCGATGGTATTTTCAAGCTCCCTGACATTGCCCGGCCATGAATAGGAAAGCAAAGCAACACGTGCACTTCTGTCAAGTCCCTCAACTTTATTTCCGAATTTTTCAGAATATTTTTTGATGAAATAATCGGCTAACACCTCCACATCCTCCCTTCTGTTTCTGAGAGGCTGAACATAAAGCGGCATTACATTCAACCGATAGAATAAATCCTGCCGAAATGTCCCATTTTTTATTAACATTTCTAAGTCCTGATTCGTAGCCGCAATGACTCTGACATTAATCGGAATGGATCTGATTCCTCCCACTCGCTCGACGGTATTGCCCTCGAGAACCCGCGACAGCTTCATCTGCATGTGCAAAGGCATATCGCCGATTTCATCAAGGAAAATCGTTCCCCGGGCTGCCATTTCAAATTTCCCCGGCTTGCCTCCCTTCTTTGCTCCTGAAAAAGCACCCTCATCATAACCGAATAGTTCACTTTCCAATAACGCCTCGGGAATAGCAGCGCAATTAATAGGAATAAACGGGTGATTAGACCTGTAGCTGTAACTGTGAATGGCCCGTGCAAAAAGTTCCTTGCCGGTACCGCTTTCACCCTGGATCAGAACCGTGGAATCGCCCAATGCAATTTGCTTAGCGAACTCCTTAAGCTTTGTAATATCTTCACTTTCTCCTATGATATCATCAAAAGTGTATTCCATCTGCTTTTCAGAAAATTCATATACCACTGACCTCACATCTTCGATATCCTCAATATTAATTACCGCACCGACAGTTTTTTCATTAACCCTTACAGGATTCCCTGATAGCAAACAGTGGATTCTTTGAGGGGATGAGATAATGATTTCCTGTCTATTTATGCGTTTTCCTTTCTCAATTAAGGGTCTGAAATCATTAGAAGGTAAAAATTTTTGCAAATTTTCTCTCATTGCAGATTCTTTTCTTTGTTTTAAAATTTCAAGTGCCCGGATGTTTATTTGTGTAATCTTGCCTCCACTATCAATCGTTATGATCCCATTATTCACAAAGTTAATAGTCGTTTCTAAATGGCTTTTGATGATTCTCTCCTGCTCTAACATTTCAATTTCTTTTATTTTACTACAAATAAGCCCAGCCATTTCTTCAATAAATTCCATTAAGGCTACGGTATTGCTGAGGATTTTTTCTCTTTGCGTTTGGGTAAATGTGATCAACCCTAGCACTCCAATAATCTGTCCATTATACTTTATTACACGAAGCACTTCCGCAGTTTCGGGACAGTTGCCTTCATTACGGCAACCTTTGCATAAAAAGTGGTGTCCAGGATTTGTCACTACCACTGATTCCCTCTTGAAAACACCCTTTATAAAATTTTGATTAAGATCAGTCCCTCTTTGCTCTACAAATGTTTTACTCGTGGCTACTAGGTTAAACTCATTGTCAAACATTGCCACATCAACTCCCAGAGCCGCGGCAATTGCAGTTACGACTTGTTGGGCTGTTTCCTGAATTCTTTGGAGTTTTGTGACTTTATCACCTTTTGGCATATTTTTTTAAGAAATGATAATTTTTTCAGGATTAATCTAAATTAGGTGCAATATTATCAATAAGGCCTATCTGCTAATTCCAAATGATTATTAAATATTATCAGAATTGATAAACTTGTCAAAGGTAATTATTAGAAATGATAAATTTGTTGAATATATTATTTTTTTCTCCATTTCAACGCCAAAACGTATAATTAATTTATCATAATTGATAAATTAATGGTGTCTAATATTTTATTTTTTTATATCCTAATCTATCATTTTTTTACAAAAGAAGGGTAATTTTGCAAAACTCCGACAATTCTCCGAACACCCTAATTACATTTAAATCATTTCATTTTCAACATGTTAGGCTTTTATGCAAGAACTGTATGCTAAAATTACGCGCCAGATCAAATTTAGCAAGAATTATACCGCAAAGAATATGAAATTCTTTTGGCATTTTTTTTGCTCTGTCTTTCCATAAAGAAATTATCAGAAATGAAAAATCAGTCGGCTAAGAACCAAAAAGAAAGGAGGAACAACTTATGAAACTTTTTAAAATGTGTACAATAGTTTTAGTGGTGTTTATTTTTACAACGAGTGTCGCTGTCGCAGGCCAAACTTTTGATGCGGTTAAGGCAAGAGGAGTTGTTAAGGTCGGTGTAAGCGGCAATCTATTTGGTTTTGGAATGCCGGATGAAAAGGGTGTGTGGCGAGGCCTTGACGTAGATACGGGCCGAGCCGTAGCCGCCGCAGTATTCGGTGATGCAACCAAAGTGAAGTTCATCGCGCTGACGGACGTGCAGCGCTTCACCGCTCTGCAGTCCGGGGAAATCGATGTTTTGGCCCGTAATGCCACGCGCACTTTACATCGGGAGACAGCTTTGGGACTGAATTTCATCCATGTAAACTATTATGACGGTCAGGCTTTCATGGTTTCCAAAAAGTTGGGCGTTAAAAGCGCCCTGGAACTCAATGGCGCCACGGTATGCATTCTGCCAGGAACAACAACTGAGATGACGACGGCGGATTTTTTCAAGTCAAACGACATGACGTATAAAACCGTAGTGATTGAAAACGCGGCCGAACTGTATAAGGCTTTTTTCGCCGGGCGCTGTGACTGTACGACCACGGATTCCTCTCAGCTGGCGGCCGCACGGGCAATGGCCCCTAATCCCGATGACTATGTTGTTTTACCTGAAGTCATTACCAAAGAACCTCTATCCCCTGCGGTACGTCACGGTGACGAGGAATGGAGGGATATTTGTGATTTTACGGTTCTTGCTCTTATAGAAGCTGAGGAATTGGGCATCACTTCGAAAAACGTAGATGAAATGCTCAAAAGCAAGGACCCGAATGTCCAGCGTTTTCTGGGAACGAGCGGCGACCTTGGTAAGGATCTGGGCCTGAGTGAAAAGTGGGCTTATAATATCATCAAACAGGTAGGGAACTACGGCGAAGTTTTTGAACGTAATGTAGGTGTCAATACACCGCTTGGCCTTCAACGAGGGATAAATGACCTGTGGACAAATGGCGGTCTGATGTATTCCCCGCCATTTCATTAAGGAATCCGATTTGCAAGGTACCACCCACTTAGGTGGTACCTTTTCTAAAAAGTATTCAGGTCGCGGACATGGGTGAAGTCCACATGTGCGAGTCTGGATGGTCCATTAGCTTTTTTGTCAAGGTTGAAAGCCAATTTCTGATGTTTTTCCAAATGACTGACCATGCAGCACCGCAACTTTACGGATTATTATGGACGACACACTGCCGACCAAGGTTCCATTCTGGAATGATCCTTCCAAGCGGGCAATTATTTACCAGGTGGTTGTGGTGGGGGTGACAGGTTTGCTGGGGTATTATCTTTTTGCGAATACCCAGGCAAATCTTGAACAACAATCCATCGCCACAGGCTTTAGTTTTCTCGCAAAGGAATCTTCCTTTGAAATCACTGAATCTCTTATTTCCCATTCGGCGGCTCATACCTACGCCAACGCCCTATTGGTCGGCATTTTAAATACTTTAAAAGTTGCCTTTATCGGGATTATTCTGACAATTGTATTTGGTACTTTTGTTGGAGTGGCCCGTCTGTCCACCAACTGGCTGTTGTCAAAACTGGCGGCCATCTACATTGAAATCATGCGGAACATCCCGGTGCTACTGCAACTGTTCTTCTGGTATGCCATTTTTTATGAAAGTCTTCCCTCTCCCCGGCAGGCCTGGTCTCCTGGCAAAGGTATCTTTTTGTGTAACCGCGGGTTATTTTTGACTGTTCCCGAGCCGCATCCAGCACATGTATACATGGCTTTGGTCTTTCTGGCTGGTTGCCTGGCAGTCTTCTTTCTACGCCGCTGGGCAATAAAGCGTCAGGAAAAGACCGGCAAACTTTTTCCTGTTTTTCATATCTCCCTTGGCATACTCATAGGGCTTCCTCTGATCACCTGGTGGATGGCCGGCGCGCCTTTTGAAATGGATGTCCCCAGACTTAAGGGATTTAATTTTGAAGGCGGCATGACTATAAGCCCTGAGTTCAGCGCCCTTTTGTTGGGTCTGGTTCTATATACCGCAGCGTTTGTGGCTGAAATTGTCCGTGCCGGTATTCAATCGGTCAGCCATGGACAAAAGGAGGCTGCCATGTCACTAGGGCTGAAACCCCGCCGTGTCTTGACCTTGGTGATTTTACCCCAGGCTCTGCGAGTAATCATTCCACCACTAACCGGTCAAATGCTGGATCTGACGAAGAACAGCTCCTTAGCGGTCGCTATCGGATACCCTGATTTTGTTTCCGTGGCCAACACGACGATCAACCAGACGGGGCAGGCCATTGAAGGGGTGAGCATGATCATGGTGGTGTATCTTTGTTTCAGCCTGCTGACTTCAGCTTTTATGAACTGGTACAATAAAAAAATAGCGCTTGTAGAAAGATAGGTGGACCTATGGAAGAATCTCATCACACGGAAGAGTTAAAACCACCCGTAACCAGCGTGGGAATCGTAGGATGGGTAAAATCGAACCTGTTCAACGGCGTTTTTAGCTCTTTTCTAACCATTGCGGCGCTCTATTTGTTGTGGAAAATCGTGCCTCCGCTCGTGCAATGGGCGCTCATTGACAGTCTGTGGAATTCGACTCCAGCCCAATGCAAGGCAGCCGAGGGTGCCTGCTGGTCCATAATAACGGCAAACATACGGTTTATTATGTTCGGTTTCTATCCGCATGAATTGCAATGGCGGCCCTTGCTGGCCATGGTTCTTTTTATCATCCTAATTTTTTTCAGCAGAAACCGGAATCACTGGAAAAAATCCTTGGGCTACGCGTGGATCGCAGGTATTTTTTGCATGGGCCTGCTCTTAAGAGGGGGTATTTTAGGATTGACCCCGGTGGAAAGTACCCAGTGGGGCGGATTGCCCCTTACCCTCATGCTCTCTGTTTTCGGGATGGTATCCGCCTACCCGCTGGGAGTCGTTATGGCGCTGGGACGGCGGTCAAAAATGCCCGCTATAAAGTCGTTCTGTGTCGTGTATATCGAAGTGATACGCGGGGTGCCTCTGATCAGCGTACTCTTTATGTCATCGGTCATGTTTCCTTTGTTTTTGCCTGAGGGGATCACCATCAATAAGATCCTCCGGGCCCAGGTGGCCATTATCCTGTTCTTCGCTGCATATATCGCTGAGGCCGTCAGGGGAGGTTTGCAGGCAATGCTCCGCGGGCAGTATGAAGGAGCTGATTCTTTGGGATTGAATTATTATCAGAAGATGCGACTGATTATTTTGCCCCAGGCACTGAAAATCGTGATTCCACCTACGGTCAATATCCTCATTACCGCGTTTAAAGATACATCCCTGGTGGTGATCATTGCCCTGTACGACGTGCTCATGAGCACGAAAACAGTTCTTTCCAATCCCCCATGGATGGGGTTTTCCGTTGAGGCCTATATTTTTGTTGCCTTGATTTACTTTGTATTTTGTTTTTCCATGTCAAATTACAGTCAACGTTTGGAAAAGGAGTTGAGTACAACTCGATAAGACCCCGCCTAAATTCAAAAGCATAAAGCAAAATATAGCTATGAATACGGAACTTACAAGAAAGACAGAGAAGCAGTCATCAAATGAACCCATAATAAATATTACCAAAATGCATAAGTGGTACGGCGATTTTCATGTGCTGCAGGACATAAACCTTGAGGTTCGGAAAAAAGAACGAATTATCATCTGTGGTCCGTCCGGTTCCGGAAAATCGACTCTGATCCGGTGTATCAATCGTCTGGAAGAACATCAACGTGGACAGATTATCGTCGATGGCATCGAATTAACCAATAATATAAAAAATATCGAGAAAATCCGAGCCGAAGTGGGTATGGTATTTCAGCACTTTAATCTTTTTCCTCATCTGACAATTGTAGAAAACCTTACCTTGGGTCCCATATGGGTCAGGAAGATCCCCAAGAAAGAAGCCGAAGAAACTGCCATGTATTATCTGGACAAGGTGCGCATCGCCGAACAGGCCCGGAAATATCCGGGACAACTTTCCGGGGGCCAGCAGCAACGGGTTGCTATCGCCAGAAGTCTTTGTATGTCACCGAAAGTGATGCTCTTTGATGAACCCACCTCCGCATTGGACCCCGAAATGATCAAGGAAGTTCTGGACGCCATGGTTGAGCTTGCCCACGAAGGGATGACGATGATCGTGGTTAGCCATGAAATGGGATTTGCCAAGAGCGTAGCTCACAGGGTCTTATTTATGGATTTTGGTCAGATTATAGAAGAGAACTCGCCGGAAGAGTTTTTTAACAACCCTAAGCATGAACGGACCAAGCTGTTTCTCAGTCAGATTTTGCATTAAAATAAAAAGGAGAACAGGCATGATCAATTTAAAAAAAGATGATCCTGAAGTGGCGAACCTGATTGCAAAAGAGGAGTTCAGAATAAATAGCACAATAGACCTTATAGCTGCCGAGAACCATGCCCCTCGTTCAATCATGGAAGCTCAGGGCTCTATTTTTACAACTAAAGCGATTGAAGGCTATCCAAAAAGAAGATTTCACGCTGGCTGTATTTATGCGGATGAATTGGAAAATCTGGCCATATCTCGAGCGAAAAAACTTTTTGATGCAGAGTATGCCAATGTTCAACCGCACACCGGAGTGGCTGCAAACCTTGCTGTTTATTATTCAGTGCTGAATATCGGTGACAAAGTCCTTGCGATGAAACTGGATCATGGCGGCCACCTTTCCCATGGACATCCATCTTCAATTACGAGCAAGTGTTTTAATTTCACTCATTACAGTGTTAATCGAGAAACCGAGATCATCGACTATGATGAAATGAGGGATCTGGTCTTAAAAATTAAGCCTAAAATGATTGTAACAGGAGCAAGCGCTTACTCCCGTCTTATTGACTATAAGCGGGTGGCCGAAATTGCCGGTGAAGTCTCGGCGTATACCATGACCGACATGGCCCACATCGCCGGCCTTGTCGCTGCCAAGGTAATCCCCAGCTCAGTGCCCCATTGTGATTTCGTAACCTTCACCATGTATAAGACTTTAGGAGGGGGTAGAGGCGGAGTGATTCTTTGCAGAGAAAAATATGGTAAAAAAGTTGACAAAGCCATTTTCCCGGGATCGCAGGGAACTCCCCACACCAATTCAATTGCCGCTAAAGCTGTTTCTTTTAAGCTTGCGATGGAGCCCGAATTTATCGCGACACAAAAAAGGATTTTGGAGAATGCGGTTTGTCTCGCAGAAGAATTGAAAAAAACAGGTTATAGAATCGTTTATGGTGGTACGGATAACCACACCGTTCTTCTGAATCTTCGGCCTAAAGGATTAACAGGTAATCTTGCTGAAGAAGTTTTGGAATCTGTAGGAATAATAACCAATAAAAATGTGATCCCATATGATCCGGAAAAACCAATGGTGAGTAGTGGATTAAGATTGGGTACTTCGGCTATCAGCACCCGGGGGATGGGAAAAGCTGAAGTTGTGGAAATTGCCGAATTGATTGATCTAACCCTAATGAATCGGTACAAAAACGACATACTGGATCAGGTTGCTGAAGCAGTTTCCAATCTTTGTCATCATTTCCCTGTTTACCCATCATGAAGGTGAATGTCCGACCGACCAAGGCAATTGTCAATTTAGCGGCAATTGCTCACAATATTCGTGAATTAAAACGGCATGTAGGCGGCAATGTCCTTTTTATGGCGGTTGTCAAAGCGGATGCTTACGGTCATGGTTTCGTTCCAGTTGCCAAAACGGCGGTCGCCGCAGGAACAGACTGGTTGGGGGTCGCATTGCTTGAGGAAGCCGCAAAGTTACGCCGAGCAGGTATTACCAGCCCTATTTTAGTTTTCGGAATCGTCGCCTCCGAAGGGTACGTGACGGCGGTTAAATACAATATCTCGGTCGCGGTGTGTGGATTGGAGAACGTTTTGGAACTTAATAAGGCCGCTGAAGAGGTTGGCCAAAAAGCCTCCGTGCAAGTTAAAGTCGACACCGGCATGGGCCGAATCGGACTTCAGCCGGAAAATGTGCTTTCTTTTGTCGAAAGTTTGGCGACTTTAAAACATATTAAAATTGAGGGGCTCTTTTCCCATTTTTCCAGCGCCGATGATAAAGATAAGACCTATGCCTATCACCAACTTGAGCGCTTCAAGCGTGTTATTGCTTCCCTGGATGCAAGAGGAATAAACATACCTGTAAAGCATTTTGCCGGCAGTGCTGCCACGCTCGATCTCCCAGCGAGTCATTTTGATATGGTTAGACCAGGAATAAGCCTATTCGGCATCTATCCATCAAATCATGTCAGCAAAGCCATTGACTTGCAACCGGCAATGACATTGAAAACCCGAATTATTTTTATCAAAGACCTGCCCAAAGGTGCTCCAATTTCTTACGGAAACACCTATGTCACTTCAAAAAACTGCCGTATTGCCACTTTGCCGATCGGCTATGCCGACGGATATCCCAGGCTCCTTTCCAATCAGGGAAAGGTACTGGTCTGCGGCCGGCGTGCTCCCGTGGTCGGTCGCGTTTGCATGGACATGACAATGATAGACGTAAGTGACGTTCCGGGGGTCGAAGTGGGTACCGAGGTGATTTTATTCGGTCGTCAGAACGGGGATGAAATTTTTGTAGACGAAATCGCCTGCAAGGCCGGAACCATCGCTCATGAGATCTTTTGCGGTATCACCAATCGCGTCCCTAAAGTTTATGAGAGATTTGCGGGACATCCATTTGTAATTCAGTAATTACCCTATCATCTCAATAGGTCTCTCTTTTTAAAAAGTTATTTATTTACCAATGGACGTTATCACCTCATGCTAGATCGGTATCATAGATATGGCTTCATGTAAACTCGAAAACTAAAGGACGTTATAACAACTATAACAATGCAGGTCTTTGCCAATGCCGCACCGCATATCGAAGACATGGCCGCGCAGATCCAGGCGGCTGGGGTCAAAGCCGAACTTGAGGTCTTTGATATGGGGCACATCGAAATCGCCAAACACCTTATCAAAAAGGGTCTGGTGGACCCCCCGCCCATCTTTCAGCTATGCCTGGGTATTGCCTGGGGCATCCCCGCCAATTCAAAAACCATGCTGCAGATGAAAGAAGCCTTACCCGATAACGCGCTTTGGGCCGGGTTTGGTGTGGGACCCACCAGCTTTCCCATGGTGGCCCAGTCCGCCCTTCTCGGTGGGAATGTGCGCATCGGGTTTGAGGATAATTTTTATCTCGGCCGGGGCATTCCGGCCAAAAGCAATGCTCAGCTGGTGGAAAAAGCGGTGCGGATCTTACAATCTTTGGACAAGGAGCCGGCTTCTCCCCATGAGGCACGCGAGATCCTCCATTTATAATACTGTCAGAAACACTCTTCGTCCGATATCATTGCGAAAAGCCCGTCTCGGATTCGGCGAAGCAATTCCGATCAATATGCTATTCTAGAATTACCTTATTTAACACATCCTTCAGATCATTCATTGCATAAGGCTTGGGTAAGGTCCCTACGAAACCATATTTCTTAAAAGCAGTCATTTCAGGATCATTTGAATAACCGCTTGAAACGATGGCTTTGACTTGGGGGTTTATCTCTAACAGCTCCTTAACAGCATCTTTGCCTCCCATACCCCCTTTTACAGTTAAATCGAGTATCACCGCATCAAAAGGTTTGTCAGAGTTCATGGCTCTTTTATACAATTCAATTGCTTCAGCACCATCTTGGGCCAATTCGGGTTCATAACCCAATCGATTCAGCACTTTCGTTGCGAGTTTCCTGATCATCTCTTCGTCATCCATAACAAGAATCCTTCCCGTAAGGACTGTATGTTTTCCGGGTTCAATCCTCTTGACTGGTTCTTTGCCTACTATCTCTTCTACAGCAGCGGGAAGATATAATGCGAAGGTTGTTCCAACGCCTGATTCAGATTCTGCTATGATATGACCTTTATGTCTGTTGATGATGGAATAGGCTGTGGCAAGCCCCATGCCCATTCCCTTTTGTACTCCCATCTCCTTGGTTGAAAAATAGGGATCAAATATTTTAGAAAGATGGTCTTCGGAAATCCCGATACCTGTATCGCTGATGGCGATTTTTATATATTTTCCTTTTGAAAGTGGTAAACTGGACTCTTTAGTTTCTGAATCAATTTCAACATTCTCTGCAACCACATCGATGGACCCGCCATCGGGCATAGCTTCTATTGCATTATCAATCAGATTTTTTATGGCATGCTTCATCTGACCTTCATCAAATTCTGCAAGCCAGAGATTTTCCGGGGGGGAAAATTCACACCTTGCCTTAGATCCCGAAATATTAAGGCTTGTGGTTTCTTTAACTAAGTCTCCAATTGAGCCGATCACCTTAATGGGTTCTCCACCCTTTGAAAATGTGATCAACTGTTTGGTCAGTTCTTTTGCCCGAAAAGATGCCTTTTCTGCCTCTGATAAATTTTCAGAAATTCCAACTTCTGGCCTTATTTCATATTTTGCCAAATCAATATTACCCACGATAGCAGCTAAAATGTTGTTAAAATCATGCGCAAGACCGCCGGCAAGAATACCTATAGCTTCCAGTTTCTGCGCTTTCTGGAGTTGGGCTTCTAATCTCTTTTGTTCGCTGATGTCTCTTAAATTAACGACAGTGCCTACTTGGTTATCTTCTAAATCTCGATATGTAGCTGCACTTATACTGACAGGAATAAGCCTCCCTTCTTTGGTGTATCGATGGGTTTCAAGGCCAGAGAAGGCTTCCCCCGCAATTACTTTATCAATCATCATCTTAGTTTCGGGCCACGCCTGATCAGGTACGAATACATCCAGTTTCTTCCCGATACGCTCCTTTAAAGACCATCCGAAAACTTGCGTGAAGGCAGGATTGAGATAAGTAACCGTCCCTGTCATGTCATAAACCACCACCGGATCAGGATTTGCTTCAAGCACGATACGGTGTTTCGCTTCGCTTTCTTTAAGCGCGTCTCCAACCCGCTTGCGCTCGGAGATGTCAATGGCCAGTTCGAATCGCACATCCCTTCCGTCTGGCCATTTGATAATCCGGTCAATGATGGCATAATCCTTGTCCAGGACGGGGTTGTGATACTCCCAGTGGTAGGTTGCATACTTCTGCTTCAATATGATGTCATTGGTGCAAAAATGACAAGGAGAGTCGAAGCCCTGGAATTCCCGGTAACAGAGGCCTCCGACAAGGTCTTTCTGAAATGCATCCTTCATTGCTTTGTTCGCGTAAAGGATTTCATAGGTATTCGGGTCAGAAAGGTAAATTACCTCGTCTATACTATCGAATATAGACAGAAGTTGTTCTCGTTCATACCAAAGCGCCTTTTCAGCCTGTTTGCGCTCGGTGATGTCTATGACGATTCCTTCGTAGTGGTCAACCGTTCCATCTTGATTAAAATATGCCCGGGTGCTGTTCGATACCCAGATCTGGGAACCGTCTTTGCGCTTAACTTTGAACTCAAAGCTCTTCACAGTCTTAGATTTCTGTAGTATCTGCTTATACCGGCGCCGGTCTTCGGGATTGGCATAGTATTGCGTTGCAATGTCGCTAATTTGGGCGATCAATTCATCAGGAGATTCATATCCGAGCATCTCGGCAAAGGCGGGGTTGACGCTCAGAAAACGGCCTTCCGGTATGCTCTGGAAGAAGCCGACCACGGAATTTTCAAAAATGCGGCGATATTTCTCCTCGCTCTCCCGCAGCGCCGTTTCGGCAACCTTCTGCTCGGTGATATCTACGACGACATCTTCCATATACCCTTTTTCGGGGAGAATCCGGGTATCGAAGCGTGCCCAAATTTTTGATTTGTCTTTTGCGTAAAACTCAGCCTCGAAGTTGTTTAAGATTCCTGTTTTCTTTACTTCCTCTAACATCCTTTCTCTTAATTGAGAGTCAACATAATTATCTGAAAATACATATTCAGTGATAAAATTCTCTACACTCTCGTAGCCAAAAATTTCAGCCATTTTTTGATTGCATTCCAAGACCTTTCCGTCGCTGATTCGCGTACGCGCCAGACCAACTTGAGCAGTGCTGAAGAGGTTGCGGTAATTCTCCTCGCTCTCCCGCAGCGCTGTTTCGGCAACCTTCTGCTCGGTGATATCGGTAAAAAAGCACAAAGTGGACGGTTTATCTTCCCAGGAAAACCGTGCGACTTTGAGCTCTACCCACTTAACCTCTCCGGCTTTGCATATTATTTTAAATGGATATATATCCGGCAGGATTTCTCCTTTGAGTCGTCTTTCATGCCGCTCTTTCACCAATTCTCGATCTTCTTCATGGATAAAATCCGTCAGCGGCCTCGATGCGAGTTCATCCCCGGAGTAGCCAAAGAGGTTTTCCCCTTTTTCGTTTGTGAAAACAAAAGTGCCGGCCTGAGCCACCAATATGGCTTCATTGGCGTTTTCCACCAAATGGCGGTATTTTTTCGCACTTGCGCGTAGCGCTTCCTCTGTTTGCTTGCGCTGGGCGAGTTTCCGGTCCAATTCACCCACTCTTTTTTCCAATTCCTGATATGTCGGTTTTTCAGCCATGCCTATTACTTGTGTTTTCAAGAAGTTTTATAGTTGAAATCAATTGCATTATGGTTGGGTCTTGTCATATTCAAAAATATTGATGATATTATTCGGTTGCAGGGGTACTCGGCTGTGATTCCCATGTCACAATGCGCGGTTAGTTCAGCTCAGATTTCAGAGCGTAATTAGTATGATTTTATTCAATTTGGATATATTTTGCAAATACAATCTGTAGTGGTTGGATATAACCGGTTGTAATTAAAGATTTGTTATCTAATCAGTAAGTATTTCGATTCAACCCTTCACTTCCTGTAACATGCATAAAGGTTGAATCTGGAACTGATTTTTTCAAAGCAAAACTTTTGAAAACAAAATTTAAACCATGCGTAGCGTAATCAGAACGACGGTGGATGGTAGATCTGGTTTCTGATTGGTATGAAATCAAAACATCAAAGGAAAATCAATAACCACAATATGTAGGATTAATCTTGCGTCGATTCTTTCGCCGCATCTAATACTTTCCGAACTGTATTCGCGAAATCACTCTTTACCAGAGGTTTCATGACATAGGCAGCTAAACCCAATTTTTTCGCCCTATCTTCATCGATACGTGCACTGTGACCGGTACAAAGAATAACG
>CAZHAH010000060.1:0-30730 GCA_964530095.1 uncultured Desulfobacteraceae bacterium
CTGAAAAAATGTTACAACGCAGTAGATGGGACTTTTTACGACGCCATCATCCTTTATTCTTTGGCTTTATTGGTCTCCTCGATTATCTTCTGTGAAATATGAGCAGGGATCTCATCATAATGCGAAAATTCCATGAAAAAGGTACCGCGACCGCCGGTAATGGAATTTAAATCCGGAGCATAAGTCAGGAATTCCGCCATGGGGACCTGGGCATTGATGATCTGATTCTTGCCCTTATTATCCATTCCCAGCACTTTGCCGCGACGGCTATTGAGATCTCCCATAATATCGCCCATAAAGTCCTCGGGAGTGATAATCGAGACTTTCATGATCGGTTCCAGCAAAACCGGATCGGCCTCTGTGGCCGCTTTTCGAAATGCTAGCGATCCGGCGATTTTAAATGCCATTTCCGAAGAATCCACCGAATGAAAGGATCCGTCATTGAGCGTCACTTTGAAATCCACACAGGGGAAACCTGCTAATGTCCCTCTCTGGCACGACTCGATAACTCCTTTTTCGACGGCCGGGATGTATGTTTTGGGGATGACACCGCCCACAACGGCATCAACAAATTCAAAACCCTGGCCTCGGGGGAGGGGTTCCATGTTGATCCAGCAATCCCCATATTGGCCATGACCGCCGGTCTGTTTCTTATGTTTGCCTTGAGCCCTGACTTTGCGTTTGATGGTCTCTTTGTAAGGGACCTTGGGGATATTTAAGACGACCTCCACGTTGAATTTTCTTTTTAATTTTTCAACGGTGGCTTCGATATGGATCTGTCCTCTTCCCGAGAGAAGGATTTCTTTGGTTTCAGTGTTGCGGGAGAGTGAAAGAGCGCTGTCTTCTTCTAAAAGCTTAGAGAGGGATGTGAGAATCTTATCTTCATCCTCCTTTGACTTGGGATGGACGGAGTAAGAAATAACCGGCGGAATCGGATCCGTGACTTGAAACCGGATCGGATGGCCCTCGTCACAAAGGGTGTCGCCCGTGGTTGTTTCTTTTAGCTTGGCCATGGCCGCAATCGCACCGGGGCCGGCGCCAGTGATCGGTTTCTGTTCCTTGCCGGCGACCATCAGCAATTGATTGTAGCGTTCTTTTTTATCTTTGCTTGAATTGAACAGCGTTCCGTCTGCGCCGAGACTTCCGGAAACGACACGCATGATGGATAGGCGACCGGCATAGGGGTCGGCAACGGTTTTAAATACAAATGCGGAAAAGGGTGCGTCGGGATCCGGTTCTCGTGAAATTTCGTTTTCGGAATTCGGATCAATACCCGTTAGCGCGTCTCGATCCGCGGGGGACGGCATACTGCTGGCGATAAAATCGAGCAATAGATCAATGCCGATGTTTTTTGTGGCCGATCCGCAAATTACCGGAACAAAGGCTCTGGACAGTGTGCCTTTACGTAGTGCACTTTTGAGCTCATCATCTGACAAAGATTCGCCTTCCAGGTATCGTTCCAATAATTCATCATCGGCTTCGGCAATGTTTTCGATCAAGGTTTCATACTCGGTCTCGACCTGCCCTTGCATATCTGATGGGATTTCAATTGGAGTCGCTTTTCCGTTCTCATCATACGTATACGCCTTCCGGCTGATCAAATCGACAATTCCATTAAAACCGGCCTCTTTACCGATTGGGAGCTGTAAAATGATCGGTTTCGGTTTAAAAATTTGGACCACTTCATCGAAAGCCCTCTGGAAATCGGCTCTTTCCCGATCCAGCTTGTTTATGAAAATGAGGCAGGGAAGGCCGAACTCTTCGGCAAACTCCCACCCCTGTTCGGTCTGAACCTTAACACCATCGACCGCATCTACGATTACGGCCGCACCATCAGAGGCCTGCAGACACCCTTTGGTATCTGAAAAAAAATTCTGGTCACCAGGCGTGTCGATAAGGCTGATGGTATATTTCCCCCAGTTAAACTGATGGAATCCGCTGCTGATGCTGGTCTTACGCTTCAATTCTTCGGGTTCAAAATCCATAACGGTGTTTCCGTCTTCAGTCTTCCCGATCCGAGTGGTGATGCCGCCATTAAACAGCATGGCTTCGGCAATCGATGTTTTCCCGGCACCACTGTGACCAATAAGTGCCGTGTTTCTTAGTTTTTCCACCATTTCACTCATTTACACTCCTCTCTGTACAAGTTTGATTGCGCGCGCAAACCTTCAAAACTGATTTTTTTATCCGTTCAGTGTATAAAAATCAAGTTCAAAATAAACTATTTAGTTCAACCTTTTTACATAAGATTAAGAATTCTTTATTTCCCTTGGGTCCAAGGATCGGTGAGGCGATTACAGGTTCAGGAACCAGGCCGATTTCGGCTGCAAAGTCGGAGATCGCCTTATTGACCTGATGATGCAAAACGGGGTCGCGCACAACCCCCCCTTTTCCGACCTGACCCCGGCCGACTTCAAATTGAGGTTTTATCAATGCGATCAGCAGGGAATCAGGATGCATAAACTCAGCCACGGCCGGGATAACGATTTTTAGAGAGATAAAGGAAACATCAATGGAAATAATGTCGATCGGTCGGGGGATTGCATCGGGGGATAAATGCCGCACATTGGTACGTTCGATCACGACAACCCGCGAATCCTGCCTCAGCTTCCATGCCAGCTGCCCATAACCCACATCCACGGCATAGACTCGCGCAGCACCATGTTGCAGCAGGCAGTCGCTAAATCCCCCTGTGGAAGCACCCACATCCAAACAGATGCATCCGGTCACGTTAATTTTATATATCCGCAAGGCTTCTTCGAGCTTCAATCCGCCGCGGCTAACATACGGTATGTCGGCTTCTTTGAGAAAAATTTCATCCGATGGGGAAACCAAAGCACCTGGTTTTTCAATCACTTGATCGTTTACGCGTACCTTACCGGTCATAATCAAGGCACGACCGCGTGTCCGACTGTGGATAATTCCTTTTTCGACAAGAAGCTGATCGAGGCGTTTTTTCTTTTGAGGCATGGGTGAAGCGGATTTAGAGGCAATAAGGTAAAGTAAAAGAAATTCCTGTACCATTAAATTAGAATTTTCTGGGCTGCTTTAACAATGGCGTCGGCGTCGATTTGATACTTTGATCGCAGCAAGTCCTGCGGACCATGCTCGATAAATGTATTTGAAATTCCGATCCTTTCAACACGGATATTGTTCAGGCAATTGTCACTCAGCGATTCCAGCACTGCACTTCCGAATCCACCCTGTCGCATATTTTCTTCTACGGTGATAATACGCGGAATCTTTTGGACATGGGAACAGATCAAATCGATATCGAGGGGTTTTACAAAGCGGCAGTTGATTACCGTCGTATTGATTCCGTGCCCCTGAAGCATATCATGGGCCAGCATTGATTCGGAGACAGAACTGCCGATTGCCAAAATTAAGACATCATCGCCAGAGGTCAGGACTTCTCCACGGCCGATTTCCAAGGGAGCGATTCCGTCTGTTATCGAAACGCCGAGACCCCTGGATCTCGGATATCGAAAAGCAATGGGACCGTCATGTTGAAGGGCCGTTACGAGCATGCGGCGCAGCTCATTTTCGTCTTTGGGCGCCATCACCACCATGTTGGGCAGACTCCTTAAATACGAAAGATCAAACAGGCCTTGATGGGTGGAGCCGTCCTCCCCCACGATGCCGCCGCGATCAATAGCAAAGACCACGGGCAGCCCTTCGATGCAAACATCATGCAGAATCTGGTCGTAGGCCCGTTGCAAAAATGTGGAATAGATGGCAACGACCGGTTTTAAGCCTTCGGTCGCCATTCCGGCGGCAAAGGTAACCCCGTGCGGTTCGGCAATTCCGACATCGAAAAACCGGTCCGGATAGGTTTTTGAAAATTTAACCAA
This sequence comes from uncultured Desulfobacteraceae bacterium, assembly GCA_964530095.1. Classification (GTDB taxonomy): domain Bacteria; phylum Desulfobacterota; class Desulfobacteria; order Desulfobacterales; family CAZHA01; genus CAZHAH01. The sequence goes on from CAZHAH010000060.1 coordinate 3,852, forward strand.
ACCGGTCCCCTCGGGCATGGCAGCCGTAACCGCAATAATTTTTTCATCTTTTTGAGCCAATTCGACCATGGTATCGCCGAAAACTTCCGTATAAGTCGGGGGGGAACCTTTTTGGCCGATGCAATTTCCGGTTTCAACTTCAAAGCATCCGACACCGTGGAAATAAACCGGATTTTCCTCCGCCGGCGTATAGCCTTTACCCTTTTGGGTAATGACATGCACGAGGATCGGTTCTTTCAGATATTTAACATTGTTCAAAATGTCGATAAGGTGATTGAGATTGTGGCCGTTGATGGGGCCAAAATATACAAAATTAAATGCCTCAAACAGCATACCCGGGGTGACAAAGGTCTTAAAGGATTCCTCGGAACGTTTGACAAACTTATAGACGTCGTCACCAATCTTAGGCAGCGATTTAAGAAATTCTTTTATTTCTCTTCTAAGGTCTTGAAGTTTTTTGGCTGAAAATTTGCGGCTTAGGAAAGAGGATAGGGCGCCCACATTGCGGGAAATCGACATATCGTTGTCATTTAGAATGACGATGAGATCTTTGTCTTTATGTATGTCTCCCGCCTGATTCAGGCCTTCGTAGGCCAGGCCGGCTGTCAGCGAGCCATCGCCGATGACGGATATGACTTTGCTGTTTTGTTTTTTCAATCTTCGCGCACAGGCAATCCCCAGACCGGCCGATATCGAAGTGCCGCTGTGACCTGTGGAAAAGGCATCATAGGGGCTTTCGCTCATTTTGGTAAAGCCGGCGATGCCTTCATGTTTTCGCAGGGTATGAAATGTGTCTTTGCGGCCGGTGAGGATTTTGTGCGCATAAGCCTGGTGCCCAACATCCCATATGACCTTGTCTTTGGGCGTATTAAAAACATAGTGGATGGCAAGTGCAAGCTCCACCGCACCGAGACTGGAAGCCAAATGGCCACCCGATTTTGAGACCACTTTGATGATGGTTTGCCTAATTTCAGCTGCAAGTTTGGGCAGCTCCGATCGCGAAAGATGCTTTAAATCATCCGGGTTATTTATATTTTTCAGTAAACTCAAAAGGTTATACAAGTCCTTTAATGTTTTCGTTCAACGATATAACGGGCAATGGCCCGTAGCGAGTCAGACCTGTTATCAAAAATTTCAAGTGCATGCAAGGCGTTATCGATGAGTTGATTTGCAAATTCTTTTGATCGTTCGAGTCCCATGAGGGATGGATAGGTGCATTTTTGGCGTTCTGCGTCTGATCCCGTCGCCTTTCCCAAGAGTGCCGGATTACCCTCAATATTCAAAATGTCGTCCGAAACTTGAAACGCAAGACCGATATGCCCCGCATACGTTTTCAAATTTTCAATCTGCATTTTAGTTCCGCCGCCTATCATCGCTCCCGCATAAACCGAAGCACCAAAGAGTGCCCCCGTTTTCATGGCATGCATATCCTCAAGCTCTTTCAGTGTAATTTGAGCTCCCTCAAGCGTCATATCTAGCATTTGCCCTTCGATCATCCCCTTGTGTCCCGCTGCAAAGGCGTAGGAATGAACGACCTCCAGCCAGGTGGAAGGAGATTGATTCTCGATAGTATCGTTTGCAGAAAGTGTTTGGAATGCCAACGTCAAGAGACCGTCGCCAGCCAGGATGGCGGTGGCTTCATTAAACGCTTTATGGCTCGTCGGCAAACCGCGTCTTGAGGCATCGTCATCCATTGCCGGCAGGTCATCATGGATCAGCGAGTAGGTATGAATCATTTCAACAGCGCAGGCGGCGGGCAGAGCGTCTTCAGCATTTCCCCCCACGGCTTCGGCCGCCGCAAGGCATAGAATTGGACGGATACGCTTGCCTCCTGCCATTAGTGAATATTCCATCGCTCGGGTAATCTGGCGCGGTTTTGAGGTTTGTTTTAAAGTTTCGGATAGGGCCTGATCGATCCATTTTTTTCTCTGTGCAAGATATGATTTCAGATCGAAAATATGGCTTTCAACAATCATAAATCACTCGGTTCGTCTTTGTCCAAAAAGGGTTTTTCAGTCACATTCCCATCCTGATCCTGTAAAAGAATGGTCACCTTCTTATCCGCTTCATCCAGCTTGGCCGAACAAAACTTGGACAGTTTGACACCTTCTTCGAACTTCTTCAAAGCGTCTTCCAGGGGGAGGTCTCCGGTTTCGAGTTCTTTAACGATTTGTTCGAGATCCTGAATCGATTTTTCAAAAGTCTGGTTTGTCATTGAAACTTATCCTTTTTTGTGGGCGGCTAACATTTCAGTCAGGTGTGTGGCTCGTTTTGCTGCGTTTGACGCCTACGACCATTGACCCTTTTGCTACGATAACCTTAAGCTCCTGACCCGGGGACACCGAGGCGGAGTCGCGCACGATATCCGAATCAGGGATGGTCTGTGTAATGCTGTAACCGCGCGATAAGATCGACGCGGGGCTCAATGCAGTGAGTCTTGTCCTTAAGTCTTGAATGCAACTTTTTTTGTCGCTTAAATAAACATCGATATATTTAGAAAGATGAATACGGGTTTGGGACAGCTTCTCTTTTAGCCTCTGTAATTGGTTTGTGGGGCTGTTGGCGTACAGTCGATCCGTCCACCAGTCGATCCGTTTATGTTGTTGTTGATTTGATTTATGTGTCGTCAATATGAGCCTTTGTACGAGATCATCCAGTTTAAGACATGTGTCGGCGATTTTTTTCTTGGGGTTGATCAGACGCTTTGATTTTTCATCCACAACATACCGAAGATGTTCGACATAGGTATAAAACATCGATTTTAAATTCAACTGCAGATCATGGCATCTTCGCAGAAGTTCGTCTTTGACCGGCAAGGCCAATTCGGCCGCCGCCGAAGGCGTCGGTGCCCGCAGATCGGCAACAAAATCGGCGATCGAAAAATCGGTTTCATGTCCCACAGCCGAAATAACGGGAAATTCAGATGCAAAGATCGCGCGGGCAACGTTTTCAGCGTTAAAGGGTGCCAAATCTTCAATCGAGCCACCGCCGCGAGCCAGAATGATCAAATCCGTGTCTTTCCGATCATGGATCCGGTCAAAGGCCGCCATGATTTCATCATCTGCACCCTGACCCTGGACTTTTACCGGAACGATTTCGAGATGAACATTTGGATAACGCCGCTGGGCGACTTTTAGAATATCATGTACCACCGCTCCGGTTGGGGATGTTATCAGGCTGATTTTACGTGGTAAAAAGGGGAGGGGTTTTTTGTGCCGTTCATCAAAAAGGCCTTCTGCAGCCAGTTTTTCTTTGAGTTGCTCGAAGGCAATTTGAAGTGCTCCGATTCCTTGGGGCTCTACATATTCGAAAATGAGCTGATAGGCTCCCCGGGGTTCATATACACTGATTCGCCCCAGACCGGTTACGCTCAATCCGTTCTCGATTTCAAACTGAATATTCTGAAGCTGTCCCCGAAACATCACGCACTGGATCCGTGATTGTTCATCTTTTAGGGTAAAGTACAGATGTCCGGAAGGTGACTTGCTCGCATTTGAAATTTCACCTGATATCCATATAAAAGGATAACGCTCCTCAAGGAGCTCTTTTATATCACGGGTTAGTTCCGAAACTGTGTAAACCTTACGCTGGGTGGTGTTGTCTGTCATAGTTTACCAGTGTTGTCTGTCATAGTTTACCATATGGTTAGATTGATAGCGTCTGATAATGTATATTATGTAAACTTTTACGAAGGCAGTGTAGTCAGTGGAATCCGCGCCAAAAATTATTATCAGTTCTTCTCATTAACTGTAAGAAGTTCACGAATCGCCGGAACAATATATATGCCCTCATGCGGCATTTGGCTCAGGCATTCGGATAGTATTTCAATTTTTTCGGCAACGGTCTTGCGTTTGTCCATGATAAAAAGATATTCTTCCTTGACCTTGCAAAGGCCGCTTTTGGCTCTGATCCCGGTTTTTTGAAGATTTTGCTCAGAAACGGTAATTTTCATTCTTTCAGCAAGATCTTTGAGGCTTTGATATTTTTGTTCGGGTTTCATACGGCATTCACTAGGGCCTTGCAATCGTCAACATGTGTGTTATATTACCCTTTAAAATTTTCAGGAGGCTGAAATGCAAACCATACCGCTTCATAAGACGGAAACCGCAATCCAGGTCAATGCGTTTATCCGCAGCGTTTATAACTGGATGGCAATCGGGCTTGCCCTGACCGGCTTTGTCGCCTTTTATGTGGCCAATGATGAATCGTTGATACGACTGATTTTTGGTAACCGGCTGATTTTCTTCGGGCTCATTATCGGAGAGCTTGCCCTTGTATTCACTATTAGCGCAAGGGTTCATAAAATGCAATCCTCAACCGCAACGGCACTGTTTGTCATATATGCCGCATTAAACGGTGCCACGCTGTCGGCCATCTTTCTGATTTATACCCGTTCTTCGATCGCCGCGACCTTTTTCATCTGCGCGGCCACCTTTGTCGCCTGCTCGGTTTACGGTTGGACCACCAAACGCGATCTCACTTCGATTGGCGGATTTATGGCCATGGGGCTTATCGGCATTATTATTGCTTCAGTCGTAAACATGTTTTTACGCAGTCCTGGAATGCACATGATCATTAGCTACATCGGTGTTTTGGTTTTTGTGGGACTGACCGCCTATGACACCCAGAAACTGAAAAGCATGGCCTTGACCCAACCGTCCAGTTTGGATGCGGGAGCTGTGCGTAAAGGGGCAATTCTAGGCGCTTTGTCGTTGTATCTTGACTTTATCAACCTGTTCTTAATGTTGTTGCGCATATTGGGAAGCCGCGAATAGTTACTGTTTGTGAATTAAACGAAAAAAGCCCCCTGTGTTAAAATGTAGGGGGCTTTTCTGGTTCTGGACTAATCGATTCTCGTGGCGACTATATTATTTGATTGAGTCGCTGGGTTCTGAAGTGCTAAAACTCACCGAAGGCGATGCAGATAGCAGCTTTTCGCCACCCGAAAAGCTGCATTGTTCTGAATGAATCTTTACGGCCTTCGTGCCTTTGCGGTGATTGATTATCCAAGTTTTTCTTTAATAATATCAGATAGCTGGTCACAATACTCTTTGGTTTCCGCTTCTGTAGGACCTTCCACCATCACCCGGCAAAGGGGCTGAGTACCTGAATAACGAACCAGTACCCTCCCCTCCTCACCCAAGCTTGATTCTACAGATTTAATGGCCGCCTCAACTTCCGGTATGCGCTTTAGATCGGGCTTTTCTTTAACCGCAATATTGACCAAAATCTGTGGAAAAACATCCATGATTTGGGAAAGCTCCGATAAGGGCCTGGACTCGATCTGCATGGCTGCAATAAGCTGCAGGGCGGTTAGGAGCCCATCGCCGGTTGTGTGGTGATTCAGAAAGATCATGTGCCCGGAATCTTCACCCCCTAAAACAGCGCCCGAGGTCTTCATTTGTTCTAAAACGTAGCGGTCACCGACCTGGGCCATGAGATACTTGATACCAAGATTTTTCAATGCCAGCCTGAGCCCCAAATTGCTCATCACGGTGATGACTGCCATGTTTTTTTGCAGGGTGCCCTTTTGCTGCATCACCTTGGCGCAAACGGCAAGAATCTGATCGCCGCTTATCACATCACCTTTCTCATCGACGGCAATCAACCGATCCCCGTCGCCGTCAAAAGCCAGGCCGATGTCGGCACCGTTCAGTTTGACCCTTTGTTTTAAACTCTGCGGATGTTGCGAACCACAGCCTGCATTGATATTTTTCCCGTCCGGATTCACAAACAGAGCGTCAACTTCAGCGCCTAGTTTCGTGAATATCTCTGGGGCTACGCGATAAGTTGCTCCATTGGAGCAATCAATTACGATTTTAACGCCTTTTAGATCTTTTCTTAAAGTACTTTCAAGGAAATTAATATATCTTTTTTCAGCATCTTCCAGTTCCACGACTTGCCCGGGCCCGCTGCCGGAAATTGATGCATCGTCCAAGTTTTCATCCAGGATCAGGTTTTCGATCTGCGCTTCTTCCTGGTCCGACAACTTAAAACCGCTTGGTCCGAAAAGCTTGATCCCATTGTCATAATAAGGATTATGGGAAGCCGAAATCACAATCCCTGCGTCCGCATTTTCAGATGAAGTTAAAAAAGCCACACCCGGAGTCGGCAGAACTCCTGCGCGATATGCTGTGCCTCCGACCGAACAGATTCCGGAAACAAGTGCGGATTCAAGCATGGCACCGGATAAGCGGGTGTCTTTTCCGATAACAATTTTGGGTTTACCCCTATCAGAAATAAAATAATGGACAACCGACCTGCCGATTTTGACCGCCATTTCAGAAGTCATCGGGTATTCATCGGCAACGCCCCGAATACCATCAGTGCCGAACAATTTTCCCATCTTAAATCATTCTATTTGAGGCCGTTTAGCAGAATTTTCGGCATAAAATCCGAAAAGTCCTGACTAATTCGGAATGGCTGATGGAATTTCTGATGAGCGGCTCCTTTCTGGCACGGGTCAGCCTTCGCTAATTCAGCCGTCGTAGCCATTGGCGACTATGGCGAAGTCTGCAGCTACGTCCGAGAGGTTACACAGGTTCCACGGCACAAGCAAAACCCAGCAGCGCTTTTTCATAGACTTTCTCAAAAACCCTGCCCTGAGCATACGATTAACCTCAAAAACAGCTCCACGAATCTGGTAAGTCAGCTCATTGATATCCATATTTCTTGTCTCAGCCACAGACCCCCGTCGATCGATACAAATTATTTTCTCGCGAAGCGATGACTATTTTTACTCGGTGAGGTCCGCCGGGAAAATGTCCGTGTGAGTCTGTGTGGGTCTGTGGTAAAATCTTAACCTAAACTCTTTCTGTTATTGTGCTGTGTGGATATCGGGTTTGACATTATCATGTGGCTCCCCCCCCCTTGACAAAGATCAGAATATCAGATACTCTGAAGATCGGAGGCAATAATTCATGCGCAATGAGACTATAAAAATTGGGAGACGGGGAACGGTTGTCATTCCCATAAGTATCCGCCGAAGCTATAGGTTTGAAGAAGGTTCACTGGTTATTGCAGAGGCACGGCCAGATGGCGTTCTTCTACGTCCAGTGGTGACACTTCCGGTAGAGATATATTCTGCAGAGCGGAAGGCTGAATTTCTGCTGAATAACAGCGTTACCGCAGATGATTATGCCTCGGCTGTCAAAGAAGTTCGCAATATAGGGCTTGATCCGGAAGCAATTCCCCACAAGAAGCCTGAAAATTTATGATGGCAGACAAAATCTTCCTTGATGCAAATATTCTGTTCTCTGTTGCCTACGGAAGCTCAAGTCTTGACCGTTTATGGAAACTTTCCAAGAAAGGTATCTGTGTGCTCCTTGCATCCAATTATGTCATTGAAGAGGCACGTCGCAATCTCATCACTGAAGAGCAACTGAATAAACTGGATGTTTGTTTATCCAATGTTCAGACCGTCATTGAGGCAGATCCATATTTATCTTGTCCTATAAATTTGCCGGAAAAAGACAGGCCTGTTCTCATGTCTGCTATTTCTGCCAGGGCCAACTACTTTCTTACAGGTGACATTGTCCACTTTGGAAAATATTTCGGCAAAACGATAATGGGCGTAAAAATCTGCATGGTTCGGGATTATCTTCAATGCAAAATGAAGTTATAACCAACCCTGTATTCAGGTAATTCCCAGATCCCCCACTACGTACACATATTTTTATTCGCGAAGCGATAACTATTTTTGTTCGGCGAGGTCCACCGGGAAAATGTCCGTATGGGTCTGTGGTAAAACCTTAACTTAAACTCGCCGCCTCCACAAAATCCTCCGGCCGAAATTCCTTACACCTGCGACCTCAACTTCGCCCACACCATCCCCAGATACTCATGAATAGCCCTACCTACCTTCTCCAACGACCCCGCACTCGGAAAGAACATTCCCGGCCTCACCCCCCCTTCCCTCTTTTTCACCATATAATCCGTAGGCGCCGCAATAGGCTCCATCCCCTGTTTGCTGAAAAGCGCCATTGCCCGCGGCATATGTGACGCAGAGGTCACCAATATAATCCTATCCTTTCCGACAATCTCCTTCACATAAACCGGATGATCCTTGGTATCATTAGCCTTTTTTTCAAGAATAATATCCTCCAGATCCACGCCCCATTCTTCAGCTACATTGCCCATCACCTCTGCCATCGGCGTTCTGCCCGTAAGAATCAGCTTGGTTTCGGGAAGCCTGTTATGAATGTAGACGCCCTCTGAAAGCCGAATCAATGAGGCGTCTGGCAAATACGTTGAAAGCGGCAATCCTGGATCAACGTCAGAGCCTCCGCCCAGCACCACTATCCATTTAACGTCTTGGAGTGTTTCAAACCGTTTGATGGGTTTATATTCTTGCTCCAGAGGGTTAACCAGTATGTCTGATACCAAGCCGTAGCTTAAAACACCCAGCAACAGCGTAGCAATGGTTACAAGCACTTTCCCGATTTTTTGTCTGCGGGTAAACCACAGAAAGAAAAGACCTAAAAGGGCCAGAAAAAGATATGCCGGTACAGGCATAAAAAAGGGAGATATTATTTTTTTAAGAAGAAACATTTTCTAATTTTCCATATCATTCCATATGGTTTCCGTGCTTCGTAATTAATATTCTCTGTTTACCCCGTAGGTTCGAAAAATCGTAATGGGGTAAGATGCGGAACGAAAATTATATTCATACAAACTCTCCATATAACGATTTAATATCGCCCAACAGCCTTTTGATCGAAAACTGTTCGCACACAAAAGTTTGTGCCCGGCGGGTCATTTCAGCAAGTGTGTCCTCTTTTTTATATAAAAACAAAAGGGCATGGGCCAATGCCTTACTGTTGCCGGACGGGACCAGGATACCCCTTTCTGCTATAGAAAAGCCCTGCGGGGTTGTCATCTTGACGGGGCCAAGCAAATCCGGAACACCACCGACATCGGTCGCCAGGACCGGTTTTTCGGCAGCCATCGCCTCTATCAGTGTTACCGGCGTGCCTTCATTTTTCGAAGTCAAGACAACCGCATCAAGGGCGGAATAGAGCTGAGGCATATCCTTCTGCCACCCCTTGAAAATAACCGAGTCTCCTAAATCCCATTTGGCAACCTTGTCTTCTATTTCTCTTTTGCGCTCCCCATCCCCTATTATAAAAAATCGAAACGGCTCGATCCTATCTGAATCTTTTAGGTGTTTTATCGCTTTAAGCAGCATTATATGATTTTTCACACCCGTTAATCGTCCGATGATTCCAACCAAAAAAGCTTTTTGAGGCCCATTGGAAAGATATTTTTCTCTAGCGTTTTTTCGATACAAAGCACAATTTTTAAAACTTGAAAGATCAAAACCCAATGGAATGCATTCCACCTTTGCCTCTTCAGCGATTCTAAATTTTTTACAGATATCAATTTTTTGCAATGAGCTAATAACAATAATGCGATCCGTAAATTTTGCAAAAAATCGCTCTATTTGGATAATGACAAACGTTTTTATCGGATTAAAATAATTGTGAAATATATGACCATGGTAAGTATGCAATATCCGAATACGCTCTTTAACAGGCCTAAGGATATTAATATTTAATACGGCCAAACGGCCCAAAAATCCAGCCTTGGCGGTATGGGTGTGGATTATGTGCGGTTTAAAACGTCTGATGGATATTAGCAATTGAACATAGACTCGAAAATCTTTCAGCGGTGAAATTTCTCTTCCAAAATATGGGATTAGATCCGGTTTTACACCCATGGTTCGAGCCAAATATTTCATTTCTCCCTCCCCAGGGCTTACATTGCCACTAATTAGTTGCGTTTGAAACGACTCTCCCATAAGATTGCTGCTTAGGGTAATCGCTTGAATTGCCGGCCCTCCGATATTCAGCCTTGATATGATTCTTACAATTCTAATTCTCCCAGGCTTCCCCTGCTTGATCATCAACTCCTTTGAACTTCTTTTCAAAAGATACATAAAACATAAAATCATACATCTCATGGTCAATCCCAGAATTGCCGCCGGCTTTATTAAAGACATTGCACCATGAGCATGTTTTGAAAATAACATATAGGCGCTTAGATGAAATTCGCTGATAGATCTTAGGGGTCTTTTCTTGCTGCTGGAACCCGCCAAATGCACAACGCCAGCAGGCGGAAAGTAAACGATTTGCCACCCTTTCATCCCCATCCTTTTGCACCAATCTGCATCTTCCCAGTAAAGAAAAAACCGTTCATCCATCAAACCCGTTTCTTCGATGGCCTTTCGCCTAACCACCATACACGCGCCGGAAACCCAATCAACTTTCAGTGGCACCTTTTTTTTATATTTGATGGTCAGGACATTTTTTCTAGAAAAAGGATTGTTAGGAATATATTTTGTCAGAAACGTCGATCTTCCAAAGAAAGTTGTCAAAGGGGTTGGAAAAGATCGGGCAGAGCCTTGAACAAATCCATTTATTTCCAATATCCTTGGTCCGACAATACCCACGTTTGGGTGTTTTGTCATGAAGCCGAGAATCAATTCAAAAAAACCATCCAATAAAACGGTGTCGGGATTTAACAAAACGATGTAATCAGCGTGCGATCGTTTAATTCCTTGATTGATGGCCGAGGCAAATCCAACGTTTCTATCGTTCTTAATAATTACAGCTTGGGGAAAAATCGGACGTATCTTTTCTATTTCATCATTTTCGCTGTTATCCACTACGAAAATGCGACGAACGAAGTCTCCCATACCCGGTGCATCAATTGACATGAGACATTTGATCAGATGTCTCACAGATCTATAATTTACGATAACAATGTCCACCAAGTTGCACCTCTGTCAATAAACAGCTGCTCCGTTTCCAGACATTTCATCAGGATTCTTCAAGAAAAAGAATGAAAATTCCATTTTCGACTAAGTATAGTACATGAAAGACTCTTTATGATGCGATCGAGCAAAGCTGATCGTATTTGGTTTTTCAAATTAACTGCCGAGCCATCGTTTCCGCCACATTTCCCACATCAATAGCGTCCATAGGCGATATTGATGGTTAAACTTGCCTGAAATATGCTCCGAGATTTTCTTTTCAACCAATCTATGATCAAACAAACCTTCTTTTTTTAAATGTTCCGGTGAAAGGAAATCGAAAATCAGTTCCTTGAGTTCGCCACGAAACCATTTATCTATGGGAACGCCAAAACCCATTTTGGGTCTTTCAAAAAGCGCCTTCGGCACATATCGTGCCAGAAGCCTTTTTAGAAGATACTTGCCGCCTCCATTTCGAAATTTAAGATTATCCGGGAGCCCGGCAGTGTATTCGACGACACGATGATCCAAAAGCGGAACCCTAACCTCCAAGCTCACAGCCATACTTGCCCGATCCACCTTGGTAAGCATGGCATCCGGAAGATAAGTCATTTGATCAACATGCATGAGTCTGGCAAGAAGTGGCCATTTTTCTGTTTCTCGAAATGTTTCTTCAAATCTGCTTTCGGGAAAAATTCCGCCCAATAGCCGATTAAGCTCCTCCTTGGACCACAAGCATATCGTCATTCGATACAGCTCTGAGATCTGCTTTTTGTCTAAAAGCTGAATGAATTTTTGCCACTTGTCAGCAAAATTTGCGACTCGCAAGTGCTGCGGCAAAAATTTGTAAAACGAAGAATAACCCCTTTCCGCGAATTGATAGGGGATGCTCCCCAAAATTATTGCTAACATTTTCCCTATAGGGTTTGGGAATCGTGCAAAACTATTTTCCATGGCTCTGGTTGTCCAGTAGCGGACATATCCACAAAACTGTTCATCTCCCCCATCCCCCGACAAAGCAACTGTAACCTGAGAACGGGTGAGACGGCTCACCAGAAAAGTCGGAATCGCCGAGGAATCGGCAAAAGGTTCATCATATATTTCGGGGAGCTGGGGAAGGGTTTCGATCGCTTCTTTGGGGGTGACATAAAACTCTGTATGATTCGTCCCCAGGTGTCCCGCGATCGTTGCCGCCCAGGGCGCTTCGTTATACCCTTTTTCTTTGAATCCAATACTGAATGTACGCGTTGGCGTTGCATTGATTTTTTGCATCAACGCTACAACGAGAGATGAGTCGATGCCACCGCTCAGGAGTGCTCCCAGAGGTACGTCACTAACCAGGCGATCCGAAACCGCCTGGGTTAGAAGCATATCCAAATGCGCTATTTGTTCTTCTTCGTTTAGTTCCAAATTGGATTTGAAACTGATTTCTTCAGGATATTGCCAGTACTTATGCAACGCCACCTGATTGTCATTGCAGATAAGGAAATGACCGGGCAGGAGCTTATAGGTATTTTTAAAAATTGTTTTAGGTGCTGGAATATATTGATAATGTAAAAAAAGCGGAATTGAATTAAAATCGATGTCTTTGGGAAAGCTTTTAAAAGCCATTATCCCTTTGAGTTCGGATGCAAAGAGCAACAGCCCGGGTGTATAGTAGTAATACACCGGTTTGATACCAAGTCTGTCCCTGGCTATGAAAAGGGAGTTCTTATGGCTGTCCCAAAGTGCAAAAGCAAACATCCCGATGAATTTTTGAAGACAGTCGATGCCCCAACGTTGATAGGCTTTTAAAACGACTTCCGTGTCTGTACGGCTATTGAATTTATAGCCATTCGCCTCAAGTGTTTTTCGGATTTCAGGAAAGTTGTATATCTCACCGTTATAGGTGATGAGAATGTTTCCATCGTCACTGGCCATGGGTTGATTCCCTGCCGCGGAAAAATCGATGATCGACAGTCTCCTATGGGCTAATCCGACACCGGATTTTTGATCAAAAAAAAAGCCTGAATCATCAGGCCCTCGGTGAGAGAGGCAATCAGCGGCCCCAATCAAGCCATCTTTTAATTCTTGAAAATATCTGGTGGTTTTAAATCCAATTATTCCGCACATGTGTATTTGTTATCTTACCTTCATTCCGCCTTTTGCAAGCCAGTTTCATCAATCAACCCGATAGCGCAACATTTCAGAATTCGCATGGATATATACATTGTGAGATCTTTGAAAATCCTCTTATTTTGGGAATGTGTATTACATAAGTGTTTGTTTTTATTACATGCCAATTTTATAAAATGAAATTATTAATACTTTAATATCTCCTTTCAGCTTGCGGCGGGAAGCTTCATTCAAAGTTAAATAGCGTATTTGCTGGATTTAAAACGATGAATGTTGTTTTGAATCCAATCGACGGTCTTCTCAAGTCCAGATTCAAGGGTGAATGCCGGTTCCCATCCGCTCATTTTTTTGGCTAGCGATGCATCGCACAACAGCCGGTCAACTTCGCTATTTTGGGGACGTAATCGTTCATTTTCACAGACAATTTTTCCCTCTATGCCCGTAATTTTGAACAAAAGCCTGGTCAAATTGTCAATGGATATTTCCCGGCCGGATCCAAGATTTACAACTCGCCCGATAGCTTCTTCGCAGCACGCCAGTGACAAAAAACCGGAGGTCGTATCCAAAACGAAGTTGAAATCTCGGGTCGGATGAAGTGCTCCCAGTTTGATCATATGATGACCAGCAAGCAATTGACAAATAATAGTTGGGATAACGGCTCGAGTCGATTGCCTTGGGCCAAAAGTATTGAATGGCCGAATAATGACCACCGGTATCTCAAATGAAAGATAAAAACTTTGTGCTAGCATGTCCGCGCCGATCTTGCTGGCAGAATAAGGTGATTGTCCCTGCAACGGGTGTCGTTCATCAATCGGCACGTATTGGGCTGTACCGTAGACTTCACTTGTTGATGTGTGAATAATCCGTTCAATGCCATATGTTCTGCATGCATTTAATACGTTCAAGGCTCCGCCCACATTGGTCTGAACATAACTTGCGGGAGCATGATAACTGTAAGGGATGGCAATTAGACTTGCCAAATGAAACACGATCTCCCTCCCCTTCACAGCATCCATCACCCGACCCGAATCACGGATGTCTCCTGGAAAAACATCGATACTCCTTTTCAATTCTTCGTCAAAATCATCCAGCCATCCCCAGGAGTCAAGTGAATTATAGTAAACAAAGGCCCGCACATCGGCACCTTCGGTTACAAGTTTTTCCGTCAGATGGCTGCCGATGAAACCGTCGGCTCCGGTTACAAGCACCTTTTTTCCTTTCCATCCGCTGTTCATGGCATGTCCTTTTGGGATTCATTTTCCTTTTGTGAAAAGTCCAATCTTGCCTGCTGCAGATCCGTCATTTTGCCGATATCGATCCAGCTTTCATGGATCGGAAAGGCGCCCACCGGTAGCCCAGCATGGATCGCTTTTTTCATTAACTCGGTCATGTCGAAGTATGTATCGGTCGGGATGAACTGAAGCGCTTCAGGATTCAACGCGTAAATCCCGGCATTGCAAAAGAACTGCTGTTTGGGTTTTTCCTCCACGTCTAGTACATAGTGGCCGGCCAGATTCAGTACCCCGTATGGAATACTAACGCGGTATCGCACCGCACCAATAGTCATCACACACCGATGATGCTGATGAAAATCCAGCAGGCGCCTAAGGTCGATTTTTGTCATGATATCGCCGTTGATGACCAAAAAGGGGTGTTTCGGTATCTCCGGGAGCAGCGTCAAAGCGCCGGCGGTACCAAGTTTCTTTTTTTCCCGCAAATAGCTAATAGCCACCGAAAGATGGGCGCCATCCTTTAAATATCCCTCAATGGCATCTGCTTTGTAATTTACCGAAATATATATTTTTCGGATTTCAGAGACGGCCAGAGCCTGAATGATGTTTTCCAAAACTGGTTTGTCAGCCACTTTGAGCATAGGTTTGGGTATCTGCTCGGTCAGCGGTCGTAACCGCTTGCCCTCTCCACCGGCCATAATCACCGCAACCGGTTCAGCTTTTCCGTTTTCAAGAAAGTCTCTGAAACTGACCAAACGCTTAGGCCGACCAAGTTTGTCGATCAAGGGGACGTTTCGAACGCGATATTTTTTCAAAATGCTGCGAATCTCAGATTCAGAAGAATCAAGATGGGCTGAAATTGGCGTCATGTACATGATCTTGTCGGCCGTTTCTTCCAAGGAACGGTTGGCAATAAGAAATCGTCGTATATCGCCGTCGGTGATGGAACCAATCAGACGCTTATTTTCATCCACTACCAAGGCGATTCCCTCTTTGTTTCTGTCGATAACCTGCATCACATCTCGTATGGAGGCCTCTTTGGAAATGCAGAATTCGCTGATGTCTTTTGTCGGATTCATATCAATAGGTCATTTTTTTCTGAAGCAGTCTGGAATTGATTTCAACAGACGACATTATCGCGGCGATTCGCTTTCCGGCTTCTCCCTTCCCATATGGATTTTCGCATGCGTGGCATTGCTTTCTGAAATTCTGGTCAAACAAGGCCTTTTTTATCGAATCTATAACTTGAACGGTGTCATAGTCTACAGACAAAACGTTGTTTGCCCGCAACCTTCCATTCTGCCGGGAACCGATATCCACCACCGGGCACCCGAAAGCAGGTGTCTCTTTGATCCCACTGGAAGAATTTCCTGCACACACCCCGATACCGACACAACCGCAAATATTCAGAAATCCGTGGTAATTGTACCGTCCAAGACTTTGATGGATCTGAATATTCTTATGTTTTTCATGCGAAATCTGCTCTATTTCATGGATAATCGCCTTGCCACCGGCATCATTGTTCGGATAGGTAATCACAATCTGAATACCCTCATCTGCCAGCTGCCGGAGGGCTTTCAGTGACGGTTGAATTTGTAATTTGGCTTGTTCAAATTCGGTTGTCACCGAATGTTGGGTAAACAATACCACCGGTCGTGAAAAGTCAATTCCGTATTTCTTCGCAATCTTTTCAGGACTTGCAAAATTGCCTTGCGCAATCAGGTCAAGCGCTGGAAATCCTACATTGTGAATCCGCCATGATTCCTCCCCCATCTTGCGAATCCGTTCGGCGGCTTCGTGATTGGTGGTGAAATGGAGATGACTGAGTTTGGTCATCGCGTGCCGAACCGAATCATCCAATGCCCCCCCGTCGGTCAGATCTCCGCCTTCAACGTGTGCGGTCGGAATGTTCATTTGCGAGCCGGTGATAACGGCGGAAAAGCCTTCGAAACGGTCCGCGTAGACCACAAAAAATTCCGGTCTGAGTTCGTCCAATATTCTGCTCAAACTTAAAATTCCGGAGCCGATGGCTTGAGCGGTGGCAAACAGATTATCCTGCTCCATGTCCATTTTGACCTCCCGATATACGCGGAAGCCATCGGCTTCTATTTCATTAAGGGTATATCCGAAATCTTCGTCGAGATGTGCGCCAGATGCAAGCAAAAAATATTCGAGTTGGGGATGATCGTCTATCGCTTTGATAATCGGGAACTGTAGCCCGTATTCGGCACGGTTTCCGGTAAAAATCGCAATTTTTCTTGGTGAGTTACTCATTGTCTTTTAATGCTTTCCATGTGGCTTTCAGTCCTGCTTCAAGTGTAAATTCGGGCGACCAGTAGGTTCGTTCTTTCAGCTTTGCATTAGACAGGATCAGTCGTGATTCGACCGTCTTTTCTGGTTTTATGGGTTGCTTTAGGGATGTTTCTCGATTGGCAATTCGGTGCACTGTTTGAACCATTTCACCGATCGAAGTAGCAATGCCCGAGGAGATATGATACACTCGACTCCCAGGTTCATTTCCTGCCGCAAACAACCGGATAATTCCCTCAATTGCATCTTTATAGAAAAGAAAATCCCTTACCGGCGTATGAGTTTTTAGTGATATGGGTCCTCCCTGAAACGCTTGTCGCACGGCAATGCTAACAGCCGTATCGGGGTGAGCATCCGGGCCATATATATTGCTAAACCGAGCAATATCGCACGAGAATCCATAGGAACCGGCATACCCGTGGATGACCGCTTCCGCAGCTAGCTTGGTGCTGGCATAAACATTTTGCGGTCTTGCCGCATCCTGTTCTGTTAACACACCGGATCTATTCTCTCCATATATAAGTGCGGTTGACGGAAAAACAATACGAAAGATTCCCTTCCTTCGACATGCTTCAAGCACTTTCACCAGTTGCAACACATTAGTCTCGTAGGCGGACAATGGGTCTGAGTTGCATTTTTCGACATGGCTCAAACCGGATAGATGAAAAAGGGCTATGTTTTGAGTATCAGAGATGTGTCCTGCATCAAATGCACGGTCAAGAACGTGCGGTGTGTTAAGATCGCCAGAATGGTACTGAACAAAACCGCCGTCCCCCGCCGGCAGCGTATCTGTGGTTTGGGGTAAGGGGGACTGGTCAATACACAGGATACGCGCACAATACTCGCGCAAACGTTTTGTGAGCATTCGACCCAGAAATCCCGCTGCACCGGTTACAACAATCAAACAATTAGTCAGATCCAAATCCTTCAATATCCTCCGCTTTTAGTTGGATGTCTTTTGGCAGATCACGGGTTGCCGTTTTGTTCAACACATTGTCAAGGTCTTTGGCCAGAATCTGTCCGGTCCCAGGTCGTTTCACCCAGATATTGTCCAAAGTGAACGGTTCCCCCCCTTTGACTGACTTGATAGTGACTACCGATGCGTAAGCAAAGTCGATGACCGGCTTTTCATCTGGCAAAATCGTTTTTTGTCCGCCTTGTGCTTGAAAAACTGCTCGCGATCCTTTGACCATTTCCGCAAGCTCATTGGGTTCAATGGATAAAGGAACGTCTGGACCCGGCCACTGTCTACTGATGGTAAAATGTTTTTCCAAAGCACAGGCCCCCAACGCAACCGCCCCCAGACAGGTATAAATACCTAACGAGTGATCGCTCAGCCCCACCGGTAAGTCGAATTCATTTATTAACTCGGTGATAGCCCCGAGCCGCACTTTTTTATAAGGAGTCGGATACAAGGATGTGCAGTGCATCAGCATAAGAGGTGTTTCATATTTCTTAATTACATCAACAGAGCATCGTATTGATACCATATCGTTCATTCCGGTAGAGAGAATCATCGGCTTACCTTTTTGAGCGATATGATCCAGCAGGGGCAGATTGTTGCATTCACCAGATCCGATCTTGTATGCCTCCACATTCATAGACTCCAGTCTGTCTGCAGCCTCCCTCGAAAACGGTGTGCACATATAAATAATCCCTTTTTCTTCGCAATAGGCTTTCACCCGTTTCTCTTCATTTTCTGTCAGCTCACAACGCTTGATGATGTCCCACAACCTTTCTTTTGATATTTTCCCAGGTTTCATGTCTGTTGGAATCATCTCGGCTTCCGTAATGTGACATTGAAATTTAACACAATCAGCCCCGGCATCAAAGGCTGCATCCACCATTTGAATTGCCTTTTCAAACTCGCCTTCGTGATTGATGCCAACTTCGGCTATGACAAAGGGAAGATGTCCATGACCGATTTTTCTTCCTTTAATTGAAAACTCACTTCCCATTTAATGCCTCCTTTTCGTTAAAGTCACCAGGCGGTCCATCCACCGTCGACAACTAGATTGGCCCCCGTCATATAACGTGATGCGTTGCTGACCAAAAAGAGGATGGCACCATTATAATCGGACCAAACAGCCATTCTGCCCAATGGTGTTCGGTTGACATAAGCTTCATGAAAGGAAGTTTCCTGGTGGTCATATACACCACCCGGTACTAGCACATTGACTCGAATTTGATCTGGTCCAAAGAGCGTGGCAAGATGTTTTGCGAGCATATTGAGGCCGCCTTTCGATACCGAATACACACACGGCAAACTCAGAGGATCGTTTTTGTCATATGGATTATTGGAACCTCCTTCATAAACACGTTGGTCAGGTCCAACAAGTCCGTAAATAGATGAGGTAATAACGATACTTCCGCTTTTGTTTTTTTTCATCATTTTCGCGGCTTCACGGCAGCACAAATATGTTCCTGTCAGGTTTCCTTTTAACACATTTTCCCATGTATCTGTTCCATAGGCAAAAAAAGGACGATAATATCCAGGCGGCTTGCTCATGACATTGTTAATTAAGAAATCAAGTTGTCCCACTTCGGCAGATGTTCTTTCAAACAGATTTCTTACCTGCGTTTCGTTTGTAACGTCGCAACCGACTCCTATTACTTCACCGGAGCTGCTTTCAGATATTCCCAACGCAATTTCATGACATTTTTTTTCATCAATGTCGGAAATGATCACCTTAGCTCCGGCTTTCGCCAGTACTGTTGCAAATTGTTGACCCATTTTTCCACTCCCCCCAGTAATGATTCCGGCACGATTTGTAAGATCAAATATCTTTTGGGGGCCATCTAATTTGCTGATTTTAAAATAATCTGAAGGGTCCATCATTATGATTTTTCACCTGTGAAAAGTCTGTGCATTCGCAAGATCTCTATTTTTTGTCATCAAAAATTCCAGCATTTCAAAGTCAAGTTCCGTATCTAAGTCGAGTGCTCTTTCAGCAGGAACCCGATACAAGCGTGTGCGTTGTGGAATCCGTCGGCATTCATTCATGATGGCATACCTAGAATATATCCATACAACCGTATTCAGATCAAACACTTCGGGTGCGGCCTGACGGGAGCCAATCTGAATAGATTTTTCTTTTACCAATCGAATATACTCCTCCTTTTTTTCAACCATATTAAAATATGGATTTCGATGAGCGATATGGCCGGAAACTACAGCATCACATTTCGTTTTTTTAAAAACATTTAAGGCGTTCTTAATATCCTCCTCACATCTTAAGGGACCGGTTGGATCAAGAAGTATTACCGCTTCTATCTCCTTTGCATAATGTATCTCCGCCGATTTAACTGTATGCTCGATAACGGGGAGCATGGGTGTTGTATCTTCCGCTAGTTCTTTGGGACGAATAAACGGAACTTCGGCACCATAATTAATTGCAATTTTTGCTATTTTTTGACTGTCTGTACTTACAATCAGATGGTCAATAAATGAGCATTTAAGGCCGCATTCTATTGCATATGCAATCAACGGTTTATCTAAAACAATTCTAATATTTTTTTCAGGAACTCCCTTGGATCCACCTCTGGCAGGGATAAGCCCTAAAATGATTTTTTTATTATTCATAGCCTGATATTTTTACCTTCAAGAGCAGATTGTTCAGCAGCACAGCAAACTTTAGTCACGGCAATTCCCTGCTTTAACGATACTATCGGCAATGCCCTCCTTTTCATCACCTTAAACCAGTGTTTAAATTGTGTTCGGAATAAATCATCACGACTGAATCCTGAAGGATCATCAAACCGTTTCTCTTTACCTTCAGGTCCTTTCAATAATGTATATCCGCCGGCATAATTCCACCTAACTGTACCATATGTTCCAATGACTTGGGTCCACCACTCGTAACCCCTCTCGATATAATTTAAGTGGATACTTGAAACTTTTCTCCCTTCATGCTGAATGGTAATTTGAGCCATATCCTCAGAATCAATTTCCAGATCGGAATATCTCTCGCATGTACAGGATACCGTATGCGCTGCCCCCATGATGGCCATCGCAATGTCTATTTCATGGGAAAGGTCCAAAATTACTCCACCTCCCATTTCTTTTTGGGCAGAATAAGTCTTTCGGTAATCAACATTTGGTCTCCAGTCGGGAAGGTATTGCCCAACATACCCTTGTAAAAATAAAGGGCGTCCTATGCCACCTGAATTGATTATTTCAACTAGTTTACAAAATCCCGGATGGTAGCGCATTTGAAAACCAACCATAACCGGTATTTTTTTTTTACTTACCAAATTTGTTAGTTCATCCAAGGATTCAAGTGTATTCGATACGGGTTTCTCAATAATAAAAGGTACTCCGGCTTTGGCGAGCGCTATTCCAGTAGATATATGAAGAAAGGTCGGATTCGAAATGATCGCAAAATCCGGTCTCGCTTTTATTGCATGTTCAAAGGAAAAAAAATCTTTAACTTGACCTATCTTTTGCCCAGCACCTGTTTGACCACCCTTCCCGCTTACAAATCTCAGAGCTTCCAAATCAGTTATCTCGCTTAGAATCCTGAGATGTCGTTTCCCGATCGAACCTAGTCCTATAAATAAAACTCTGAGCATAGATATTAATGTCCAAACTCAATCTTGATATTTCAAGGTAGGCCGTATAATTTTATATGTGCATTTACCATTTTTTCAATACTGAACTTCTTTTTAACCCTATAATGTCCGTGCCTTCCCCATGCTTTGGCTTTATTTTCGTCTTTTAATAAATCTACAATTTTATCTGCGAGAGCCACTGGTGATTTAGGTGGCACCAACCATCCTGTCACCCCGTCTACTACAGCTTCTGCATTACCACCTACCCTAGTAGCTACTACCGGAAGTCGGGCAGCCATCGATTCCAAAATAACATTAGAAAATCCTTCTTCATATGACGGTAGGACAGAAATATCACTTGCCGTTAATAAACCAGGCACATCCAGGCGTTGTTCCAAAAATATTATTTTATCGCTAATCTCTAGATGTAAAGCTTTTTTTTTAAGTTTTCCAAGAATTCCTCGATCCTCGCCTACAAAAAAAAATTTGGCCTGTGAATAGGCTTTGAGCACATAAATTGCAGCATCAAGCAAGTCAGAATGTCCTTTGTATGGAATTAAGTTGGCAATGGTGATAATAGCTTTTTGTTTTGGATTTACTCCAAGCTTCTGGCGTATACAATTTCTGTCAATAGTGTCGTCCTTGAAAGTTGAGGAATCAATCCCATTATATATTACAATTAATTTTGAATTTTTTCCGCAATCGCGCTTGATCGTATCATTTGCCACGGCTATAGAATTAGCTGTCACATAGTGACTTAAAAAAAAACTTATAATATCAAAAATTCGCCAACCCTTTATTCGCTCTTGATGCGTTCCGATTGCTCTCCGACTAGTAATTATTCTAGAAACACCTGACAGCCTGGCGGATAAAGAAGCCATAATATTTGCTAAAGGAAGAAAAGCATGCACAACGTTAGGATTAATTTTTCTCATTATTTGTATCAATAACAATTGGGCACGCATAAGGATAAAGCATTTTGCAATAATTGATTTTCTATGAGAGTAGCCACCTTCATAAATCTTGACTCGACAGCCTTTCAAAAAATTATGGAAAGGTCGTTCTGTATCCAACACAAATAGAAAGCATTTAAACCTTGAATCATTTAGATAACGCAAAAGAATGGTCATCTGTTTCTCAGCACCTCCTAGCTCTAAAGAGCCAATTACAAATAACACTCTAAATTTATTATGTTTCTGGTAGGTTAGTTTTCTTTTTGTTTTAAAACACAAATTTAGCGACCTTTAGTTCAGAGAAGCGGGATTATATTTGTGGCAGTAGTATCTCATTTCTTCTAATAAGTTTATACGAAAAAAGAATTAGAAACAAAAATGAAATTAAGTAAACAAGCGATGTTGAGAGGGCAACTCCTTTAAGTCCCATTAATCGTATGAAAAGAATGTTTAATCCAATATTTACGGCAAGGTTAATCATAGCACCCCACATAAGAATATGATTTGATCGGAATGAAGAAATTAAGCGAACAAGCATAATTCCCGCGACATAAAAAGGAATTTGAAATGAGAAAAAAAACACTATGGATGATACCATACGTGTATCATCAGAAGTAAAGAGCCCCCTTTGGAAAATGATATTAACCAAAGGCTCTGAAGCAAAAACAAATAATGTAACTATAGGAATAGTAAAACTGAAAATTAGTTTTAAATAATATTTAAGCACTTTGCGCATAGTATACCAGTCTTCCTCTGCCACCATTTTTGAAAAATATGGCAAAACAGCGGTGCCAATTGCGCTAGCTGCCAAACTCAATACAACCATTATCAATTTATTTCCATAATTAAGTGAGGCCACACTACCAGGGGGAAGGGCTGCGGCCATACTTTTGTCAACAATCTCTGTACTTCCCATTAACATTGCACCAATAATCATAGGAAAATACTGACCAATCACGATTCGCATATTTGGTCCTGGGATACAAAAGCGAGGTTTTATAGAAAGTCCCCGCCTGCTGATGGCAATACCTAAAATAAAAGTTTCCACCCCAAAACCGATAATTGTGCCTAGAATGAGTGCATATATACCCCATACTGCACCAACGGAAAAAATAAAGACAATCGCGAAGAAAGGTACTAAGGCTGTTACTGCTGCTGGAAGCGCAAAATGCTCTGTGGCATTAAAAATTCCAGAAAGTATGTTTGAAATTCCTTTAAGGATTATTATCGGTAGCAATAAAAAAAAAATGGTTTCTGTTAATTTTATTTTTTCATATGAAAAACCTCGACATAAAACTGGAAGAAAAATAGGTGATAGAAGACTTAGTAAAATGGCATTTACTCCAAGAAATAAACAGCTCCATGCAACAATTTCAGAAATCATTTCCTGTGCACTTATAGTACCATGCTCCTTTATAACTCTAACTAACGTCGGTATAAAAGCTGAAGAGAAGGAACCGGTTAAAATATTGATTAGGAATAAAGGTATAAGTATCGCCATTAGGTAAGCATCTAAAGAATCGGTTGTGCCATAAAATGAAGCAACCGATAGTTCCTTAAACATTGAAAAAAAATGTGTCAATAAAGTAAAACTTGCGATGACTATAGATACACTAAATATTTTCTCCTTTATAGACTTAACGCTATCTCCCAATTAGAAAACTCCATTTAAATATTGCAGTTAAAAAGGCTTTTTTGAGTTTCAAAACCAACAATCATACCAGCGAAATACCATAGAAAATAGTTCTCATGGATAGCAAAATGAAAACTTGCGAATAATAGAAAATAAAGAAAAGAGAGTGGAAATAATAAATATATTAATTTATCTTCGGCATTCTCAAAACAGAAATTTTTTTTAACGGCTTTAACAGTTACCATAACCAAAAAAAAGGCAAAAACGCCAAGACCAAGCAAACCAGTTTCCGCTAAAAACTGTAAAAAAATATTATGTGGATGACTGCGGTATTCTTTATAAACTTCGTGATAGTACGTTGCACGGTAACCAACGCCCCAAAAAGGATTCTGTTTGAATTTAATAAAAGCATTTTTCCATACGGGAAGTCTATTCACAACCTTATAAGCATTTAGATCCTTTGTAATTAAATATATGGGTATCTGTTTTAGGGGTCTGATAATATTTTTAATATTCGTTTTGGTTGAATTAACTAATATGAAACAAACAATAAGTATAGTTGAAATAGAAGCAATCGCAAAAAAAAGCTTATTTTTAAGCTTGTGTTTAAACGTGTGATGGGGAAATTTATTTTGGAAAATGATATAAGGGATAAAAAATGTGACAAATATAATAAAAGCAGATCTTGATCCGGCATTTATACCAAAAACTATGCACAAAAAAATCATAATGACTAATATATTTTTGATGTATGCTGTTTTTGAGGATCTCCAAAACCCGACAATCCAAAAAACAAAAAAAAATAACAGGGCGCTCACCCTCGCAGAGCTCTCAAAGGTATTTCCAGTTAAATCTATCAGTGCATCGAGCCGGCCAATATTGTAAAAAATATAGGCACAGTATCCAATGAACAACATGGCAAAGGGCATCCAATATTTTTGTAGACGCTTAGCCCTTGTTATAGAAATGCGAGAACTCATACCCAAGAGAAAGCCAAATAGGCAATCTGAAAAGAAATGATTTGAGCTGTCTACAGTCGTTTCCACTTCAACAGCCATAGAGCTCGAAAAAAGAATAATAATCGATAACGAAAATAAAGCTATAAGGATCTGTTTGTTTCCTTTGATAACCGGGATCCCAAATGAAATTAAATATATTCCGAATGCAACCAACCCAGGTCCGATCAAAACAGCGGCTTTTACAATAAATCCCAGTTGTGTTTTCAAATATGACCTGATAATATTCATCATAACAGGGGACAAAATGGTATATACAACTAAAAGATCAGCAATCCCTGTATAAAGCTCTTGATTACTTCTTACACTATATAGCAGTTTTCTTCCCAGATTCATTTGCATAGGCAAGGGTTTATTCAGCGTAAACGCACAGTTTCTGTGTTCAGATGCCCTTTCTCTGTTTTTAAAGTTAATTCGGGATCGGAAGATTATCGTCTGAAAATTTCGGAATTATATTAAAATAATAGCCAATAATTTTTATTAATTCCAAACATACAGCCACGGTTTGATATCTGTATTTCCACCAATTAGAAGGGGTCGAGGAGGGGAAACGCAAAGCTGGATGAACAAAAATTGATATGCCCGAATCTCGAAAAATATCTCTATATATCATCTTTGTCCGCCGGGTATGGAACCACGATGTGATTAAAGTAATACTATTTACGCCGGACATTTTGCTAACTAGATTTTTTATCCGCAATGCTTCGCCATATGTTCCACCTCCAGGTAGTTGCTTATCAAGAATTATATCAGTTTCAGGGATGTTAAGCTGAATCAGAATTTCCTTGAGTTGTTCCTGACCGCTATGTATCTTTATGTCACGCCTTTTCAGCAATTGAAATCCTATGTCAAATAGTGACTTCGGAATGCCAACTTTTCGGGCGTTTCCCTCACTGTAAATTTCATAAGCTTCAAAAAGTCTCTCGAAATTAGTCCCTCCGCGCAAAATAACAACGATATCTGTCGGATGGGCTATCTCATCCTTAACAAGAAGATATTTTCCAATTCTTTGAAGAATAATGATCCTGTTTAGAAATAAAATCAAGGCAATGAGTATGAGGCTCACCAATAGGAAAAAAAAAATTTTTGTTCTTTATTATTTTGATTTAGCACTCCTAATTGACTAATATTTCAGTTATTTTCAATCTAAAAATTTTCGTTTCGATCCAAAAAAGCACTTTCTAAAAAATGCCTCACCACAAGCAGTCGGGGATTCATTTCAGTATTTTTGTTGTATTACTCGTTACCAGCTTTTTTTGATCGTGCAAAAACCATAGGAACGTTTCTTCTAGCCCTCTCTCCAAATCATACATCGGTTCGAAACCCAACAATCGTCTCGCTTTTGATATATTAGAATAATTTCGCCTAATTTCTCCTTTTCGACTATTCAAATATACAATTTCGCTTTTCCGACCCAAATGCTTTTCAGCAAGTCTGTTAAGCTCTACGGCTATTTCATCAACTGTATGTTCTTGATGCGTAGCAATCTGGAATACATGGCCTCCGATGTGTGGTCGGTTGATGGCTAAAAATATAGCCTGGATCAGGTCATGAGTGAAAATAAAATCTCTTGATTGTGTTCCATCACCATAAATGGGTAATGCTTCTGATGACAAGATATGTTTGATAAATTTAGCGACTACGCTCCCCTTATGGCTGGAATGGAGCCCATACACATTGCCGAATCGTAAAATTACGGTGTCTAAACCAAAAGCCCCATAATACGCTTGACAATATGCTTCTCCTGCTAATTTACTGGCCCCATACGGTGAAATAGGATGAGGTATCATTTCTTCATGGACTGGTGGGACTTGTTCACCAAGAGGCGCTCCAGATGATGCAAAGACAAAACGACACTCTTGTTTTTCTTTTACAGCTTCCAGGTAATTTAGTGTGCCCAAAACATTTGTAGTGCAATCGTCCATGGGATCTTTGATAGAGGGGATTACACCTGTATTTGCTGCAAGATGAATCACAGTATCTATTCCCCTGCAAGCGATCAAGGCTAAATCCTTTTCTCGAACATCACCAACCACCAATTCTAATCTATTAGTAGGTGCATCTTTAATTTGATTTGTGGTAATTTCCACAACATCGCTAACATGTGACAAATTTTCACGTTTTCCTACCGAAAGATTATCAATCACCCTTATTTTATCGTTCGCATTTTTGTTCAAAATGTGATTAATAAGATTTACACCAATAAAACCACATCCGCCCGTAATTAAATAATTCAATTCATGTTTCCCTATTGTTTACCCAATAATTTGACACCAAAATATTTGCCCTGAACGTTATTTAGTGGTCGTTTTCGTG
>CAZHAH010000061.1:0-30478 GCA_964530095.1 uncultured Desulfobacteraceae bacterium
TACAAACCCCAGAATGCAGTTGCCAACACCAAACGACTGGTAGACCAGGATAAGGTATTTGCCATTGTTTCTTCCCAGGGTACCGGAGCGGTCATGGCGACCGTTAAATACTTGACTCAAAACAAAGTCCCCCTGATCTTCCCTTTTCAGGGTGTGCCGATTTCAGGTCAAAAGACCATATTTACGTCTTTCACACCCTATACCAATCAATCTGCGTTGGTCGTAACCTGGCTGGTAAAAACCAAGGGGTTCAAACGAATCGGAATCTTGTATCAGGACGATAAATATGGCTACACCTTTAGAGATCCGGCCAAAAAGATCCTTGAAAAGTTCGGTCTGAAATTGATCGCAGCCGAGTCCTACAAGAGAGGAGCTAAAGATCTGAGCGCCCAGGTTGCCAAGCTTCGCAAGGCAAATCTGGACGCGTGTCTCCTTGTGGCAACGCCTCCACCGGGGGCGGCCTTCCTCAAAGAGGCCCACAAACAGGGTTGGAAAAACACCAAGATCATTTCCTCGGGCCCATTGACTGACGAAAAATATATTAACCTGTCAGGGGGCGTCGGTGAAGGGATCTGGGGTCTGTCGCTTTGGCCTGATCCGGTCCATTCCAACGACCCGGCTGTAGTCGAATATAGGGAAATCGTTAATAAATACGGCAAGGATAAGGATAAAACGCCGAACCGTTATAGCCTTTATGGGTACTTCTACGCAAAACTCTTTGTGGAAGGCCTCAAAAGGGCGGGTAAAAATTTAACCCGTGAAAGCTATATCGCTGCTCTGGAAGGGGTAAAGGACTGGGAGAGCGGAATGGTTCCTGCGGTAAGTTTTTCAGGGACTGATCATGCGGCTCAGAATTCCGGTTTTATGGTTGAAGTTCAAAATGGCGTTTTCAAACCCATCTCGGATTGGATCACATTGAAAGATGGTGTTCTCACAACACTAAAATAAAACCAGAATTATATTTGGGGGGCAATAGCCCCCCAAATCACTCTCCGTGATCGAGCCCTAAGTATACCCTTCTGACATAATCGTTTTTGATTAGATTTTCTGCCGTATCATAAAGGGCGATAGTCCCCGTCTCCATGACATAGCCGTATTGTGCGGTTTGCAGCGCTATATTGGCATTTTGTTCCACCAAAAGGATTGTCACGCCTTCTGCGTTTATCTCTTCAATGATACGGAATATTTCCTCTACCATCAAAGGTGCCAGGCCAAGGGACGGTTCATCCAGCAGCATAAGCTTCGGATTCGACATCAACCCGCGGGCGATGGCCAACATCTGCTGTTCGCCACCGCTTAGGGTTCCGGCTTGCTGTTTGTGTCGAGCCTCCAAAATCGGAAAAACCGCGGATATCCGATCCAGATTCCGTTGAACTTCACGGTTGTCGCGCCGCGTAAATGCCCCCATCTTGAGGTTTTCGCGAACAGTCAGTCCCATAAAAATATCCCGACCTTCGGGCACCTGACATATCCCCTTCCTGACAATTTTATGGGGCGGAATATTATGAATCGGTCGTTCCTGGAAAAATATCTCTCCTCGCGCGGGATGAATAAGACCTGAAATGGTCCGCAAGGTGGTGCTTTTCCCGGCGCCATTGGCCCCTAAAATAGCCACAATCCCCCCGGCGGAAACTTCCAGGGTGACTCCTTTAAGCGCCTGGATCTTTCCGTAGTACGATTCGATCGATTGAAGTTTAAGCATGGTCTCGGGCTGTCCCTAAATACGCCTCAACGACTTTGGGATTTTGCTGAATTTCTGCGGGTGTGCCTTCGGCGATCTTGACACCGAAATGTAACACACAAATGCGGTCCGATAATCCCATGACCAGCCGCATGTCATGTTCCACTAACAATACGGATATACCTCGATGATCTCTGATCTCCTTGATCAACTGCATTAAGTTTTCGGTCTCCTGAGGGTTTAATCCGCCGGCAGGCTCGTCTAGAAGGAGTACTTTAGGACTTATAGCCAGGGCGCGGGCCAATTCCACCCGTTTCTGAATCCCGAATGACAGATCCGCCACTTTTTGATTTTGATAAGCCTCGAGTCCCAAAAAATTGATGATGTCCAAGGTTCGTTCCCGGTTCTCTTTTTCTTCTGCCTTCGTCCGGCCCAGGGCCAAAAAATTGCTGATGATTCCTGTTTTGAAAAAAAAATGACGCCCCAACAGGACGTTCTCTATAAGCGTCATCTCATTGAAAAGCTCTATATTCTGAAATGTCCGGGCGATTCCGCGTTTGGCTATCTGATCGGGTCTTAAGGCAACAAGATTCTCCTCTTCCAGCAGGACTTTACCGCTGTCGGGTTTGTACAAGGCGTTGATGATGTTGAAAATGGTGGTTTTACCGGCTCCGTTCGGGCCGATAAGGGAGAAGATCTCACCTTTGTGCATGTCAAATGAACATTCATACACCGCTTGAAGACCGCCAAAGCTGATGGATATTTTTTCCAAACGAAAGATCGGATTATCTGTCGCCATAGTCTTTTACACCAATCGGCATCGCTTTCCAGCTATATCAGTTGAGTACTCTGCTTTCGACTTCCTTTTCAGCGCTTTTCAAATACAGGGTATAAGAACCGTAAACATCTACTATGGTGTTATACTCGGGGGTTACAAAGGTGGTTGTATTTGTCTGCTCTATGATTGCAGGTCCGCTAACTTTGTTCCCGTATTTGAGCCTGGCCCCATCGAACACATCTATTGTTCTGAATTTCTTCTGCACGGGCAGGAAAACATCTCTTTTTGTTTTATATGCTTCTGATGGATCCATACCCTGATATGATTCTTTATGGAAATGGGGTTTCTGCGTCCGGCCGACACATGTCAATCTAAGATTGATGAGCTCAACCGGGGTCTTTTCATTCTCTAAAGCATAACCAAATAACTGATCATGCTGATGATGAAACCGCTTTTCAATTGCGCCCCAATCAGCCCCCTGCATTTCCGCATTACTGATCTCTACATTAATTTCATGATACTGCTCTCGATAGCGTAGATCCAGCGAATAACCGTACTCGATCTGCTCTTCACTCATTTTCTCGGATTTCAGCAGCGCAAGGCCTTCCTCCTTCATCTGGTTAAAAAGCTGCCTGAATCGGGTGTCCTGCGCCTCATGCAATAAGGTTGTATATGTTTTCACAAAGTCATGTTTAAGATCCGACATGAGCATCCCGGCCGCACAGTAAATGGATGATGCTCTGGGAATAATGATAATCGGAATCTCGAGTTCCAGGGCAATCATACAGGCATGGTTGGGACCCGCTCCGCCGGCCACAACCAGGGGAAAATCTCTGGGATCATAACCTTGCTTGACTGAAACCTCGCGTACGGCTGCGGCCATGTTCACATTGATGACATTGTACATGCCGGCAGCCGCCTCGTAAAGATCAATTTTCAATGGTCGGGCAATGTGTCCCTGGATGGACAGTTGCGCCTTCTCCAGGTTCAAAGCCATGCGGCCCCCTGCGAAAAAGTCTTTATTCAAATATCCCAATACAAGATCGGCATCGGTGCAGGTCGGGCGCTCTCCGCCAAGGTCATAGCATACCGGACCGGGTTTGGCGCCGGCGCTTTGGGGGCCCATTTTCAGAAGATTGCCTTCATCGATCCAACCAATGCTGCCTCCCCCTGCGCCGATGGTCACCACATTCAGCATGGGCAGCGCAAGCCGCAGGCGATTGATCTCACCCCGGGTGGTCGTCATGGGGGTGCGGTCTTTGATCAGTGAAGCATCAAAACTGGTTCCACCCATATCCACCGAAACACAATCGTCATATCCCTGGACGGCCGTAAATTCCACTCCGGCCAAGGGCCCGCCCGCAGGTCCCGAAAGGAGAGTAGCGGCCGCCTTTTCGCTTGCCAGGTCCGGGGCTATGACACCCCCATTTGACTGCATGATTAACAGAACACCCGCGTAGCGCACTTTGCGCAGGCGTTTGGTTATTGATCCTATATATCGGCTTAAGATGGGTCCCACGTAAGAATTCAAAACCGTAGTGCTAACCCGATCATAGAAGCGGATAGAGGATAAGAGCCGACTGGAAACCGTCAGGTAGGCATCCGGCATCTTTTTGACTATTATATGGGCCGCTTTTTCCTCGTGTTGAGAGTCGGCGAAAGCATTCATAAAACAAATCGCAATGGCTTCGACGCCTTCTTGCCGCAAATGATCTGCCGCCCTAGCCACATGCTCGGCGTTTAGGGGTATTACAATTTGACCCTTATGATCCAGCCTCTCTTCGATCGGCAAACGCAAATACCTGTCTACCAGCGGTTTTACATTTTGATAGCGGTTGTCATACTGGGCTTCACGGATCCCTCTTCGCATCTCAAGCGTATCGCGGAATCCCTGTGTGGTCAAAAGGGCGGTTTTGGCCCCGCCGTAGGTAAGGACGGCATTGGTGGTCACGGTCGTGCCGTGAACAATGACCCCAACCTTTTGCATGAATTGCTTGGCACTCATGATTTGGTCGGCAGCCATCTCTTCCAACCCCTTCATGGTTGCCAGAGAAGGATCATCGGGGGTGGATAGAACCTTGTATATTTTTGAGGATCCGTCTTCAGATGTCAGCAGAAAATCCGTGAAGGTTCCGCCGACATCGATACCGATCTTAAAGTTCATTTTTTGTCTTCCGAAATGCTTGCGGGCCTTCGCCTCAGACACACTCTTCGGTATGATCTTTTCCCAGTTCCCGGCCGCAGGCATCCAGACCACTTTTGGCCCTGATTGCAGACAGAACCCTTTCCGGAGTAATCGGGAGTTCTTTGATGCGAGTACCTATGGCGTCGTAAATCGCGTTGGCAATGGCCGGCGCGGTCGGGACACAACCCGGCTCACCAATTCCTTTAGCCCCAAAGGGACCGTCCTTGTCGTGGGTTTCCAGGACTTGGGCATCAATCGGAACCACATCTTTGGCCGTCAGGATTTTATAATCCCTGAAGTTGGGATTCATATTCTCACCCTTTTCGAGGATCACCTGCTCGCTCAGTGCGTATCCCACGCCCATCATGACCCCGCCATAAACCTGCCCTTCCAGAAGCATAGGGTTGATGGCCTTGCCCACATCATGCGCCGCCACATAGTCCAGAATTTTTACTTTTCCGGTCTCTTCATCCACCTTTACACGCACGCCGTGAACGCCGAAAGTATAGGTCATGGACTGGTTGCCGCGAAAATCTCGTCCCAAGTTCTCATTGGCCGGATCATAGAAATACTCGGCCATCAGCATTTGTCCTCCATGACTGAAATGCGCTTTGCGTAAAATTTTACCCAATTCGATTTCCTTTTCCGGGGTCCCTTTGACAAATACCTTGCGATCCTGCAGAACCAGATCATCCGCATGCGCTTCCAAAGCCTCCGAAGCGATCTCAAAAATGCGGGCCTTTATTGTTTTGGCGGCACCAAGGGCAGAATTGCCGGCCACAAAAGTGGTTCGACTGGCGTGGGCGCCAACATCCCACGGGCATATATCTGTATCGGAATGGATCACCCGGATATCGTCCACAAACAAACCAAGCTCCTCTGCCACAATCTGGGCGATCACCGTATCAGATCCTTGTCCCATATCGGTTGCGCCGGTAAATAGATCCACTTTGCCGAAATCATCCATCTTGATCATGGTCCCGCAGCCATCCGACTTGTAGACCCGGGCGCCACCGCCAACATGGATTAGGGAAGCAACGCCGACACCCTCTCCTCTCGCAATGGGTTTTTCCAAGTCCAGCTTTGCGATCACGGAATCAAGACATTTTTCGAGCCCACAGGTGGTGATGCGAAGCCCCTGGGGAGACACATCACCTGATCGGTTGACATTAATCCGCCGAAATTCAATGGGATCGATGCCGGCGGTTTCGGCCAGCATATCCATGCTGCTTTCGATTGCATAGGTCGCCTGGGGGTTCCCATACCCGCGCATGGCTTGGGCATAGGTGTTGTTGGTATAGACACATTTGGCTTCATAGCGAACATTGGGAACCCGATAAAGCGACGTGATCGGCATCATCATCACCGAAGGAGTTGTGGCGCCCCAGGAGGTGTAAGCGCCATTGTCTAGAATCATGGATACATCCCGAAACAGCAGTTTTCCGTTCACATCACACCCCTGGGAAATATAGGTTACGGTCGGCTGACGCGTCGAGGTGGCAGTGAATTCTTCCGTCCGGTCAAACTCGATTTTAACCGGACGTCGGGTATGAAAAGCCAAAAGAATGGCGATGTATTCATAAGCATATGTATCCAACTTGCTCCCAAATCCGCCGCCAATGCACGGTTTGATCACACGAACCCTGCGCTCGCTCAATCCCATGGTCTTGAGTGCATCCAAAAAATCCTTCTGCGCCAGAGACGGTATCTGCGTATTTGAGTAAATGGTCAGGTTGTTGGCGGAATCAAACTCGGCAATCGCACCGCTGGTCCCCAGGCAGCAATGGGTTACCCGGGTTGTGGCAAAACGATCTTGCACCACATAAGCCGCTTCTTTTTTTGCCTTTTCAACATCGCCGTAATGCAGTTTCCAGGGCATACGCAATATATTGGTCTTATGCTCCTCGTGAATCAGCGGCGCCCCTTCCTGCATGGCTTCTTCGGGATCAAAAATGCCGCTAAGCGCCTCGTAGGTGACTTCAATGAGATTCAAAGCATCGGTCGCAGTTTTGGGGTCGATAGCCGCCACCGCCGCCACTTCATCTCGATACGAGCATACTTTCCCTTTTTTCAAGGGCCGGTTATCTTTGTAAACCCCCATCTTGATGTCCGGGATATCCTCTCCGGTCAGCACCGTCCGAACGCCGGGAAGTTGTTCGGCTTTTGAGGTATCGATCTTGACGATCCTGGCATGCGGATATTTACTGTACAGTATTTTCCCATAAAGCATCCCTGGAAGTTTCAAATCCTGTATGTATTGTACCCGCCCCGTTGCTTTATCGACGGCGTCAATTTTGGGGATCCTTTTGCCAACCGCATGCAACTCTTGCATCGTTCTTTCTCCTTCTCTATTCCTGCGCTTCATCTTTCCAAGCGACCACGTTGATGTCGTCGGTCTCAGCGCCACTCACCGATTTGATCGAATCGATGATCTGAACATACCCGGTACACCGACAAAGATTTCCCGCAATGGCTGTTTTGATTTCTTTTTCACTCGCATGCGGTTTTTCTTGCAACAAGGCCTTGGCCGACATGATCATACCGGGTGAACAAAACCCGCATTGAATACCGCCTTTGTCAACAAATGCCTGCTGAATAGGATGCAGGGTACCGTCGTGCGCTGCCAGCCCTTCGATGGTCAAAAGCGCTTTACCATCAATCTCGGCTGCCAGGTAAAGACAGGCATTGACCGCATCCCCATCGACGATTACCGTGCACGCCCCGCATTCACCGCTTCCGCATCCCTCTTTTGTCCCCGTATAACCGAGTTCCTCACGGATAAGATGCAACAGGGTCCAGTGCTCCTCAATGATCATCTTGATTTTATTACCATTGAAAACAAATGCGACTTCTCTTGCCATTCGAATATATCTCCTCAATTTACGCGTTCTTGTGCTTTGAGTCCCATCCGCTTTACCAGCACCGCCACCATCTCCCGGCGATACCAGGCCACGCCGCGAATACTATCTCTGACGCGCGATTCCTCCCCGGCAATGCGGCCGGCCTCTGTCAGTATCGACTCATCAATTTGCTTTCCCATCAGATATTGTTCGGCCCCGATTGCGCGAATGGGGGTGGGAGCCGCAACTCCCAGACAAACACGCGCCTTGCTACAGGTTTTTAGATCATCTTCGAAAGCGAGGAGAACGCCAACGCCGAGCATCGGGAGTTCCATCGCCTCCCGCCGGCCGTGCTTGCTGTACGCACCGCCGGTATTAGCGCTTAAGGGCGGAATGACGATTTCAGTCAAAATCTCACCACGCTTCAAATCACATTGCCCGGGACCGAGGAAAAACCGTGCCAGCTCAACGGTACGTATCCCTTTGGGTCCATAAATTTGGGCCTTCCCGTCCAAGGCAATAAGCGGAATTGCCCCGTCAGCAGATGGCACCGCATTTACTAAATTCCCGCCGATGGTAGCGACATTGCGGATCTGCACCGAACCGATATTTTTAACGGCATCGTGTAAAATCGGGTAATGCACTTTAATCAGAGATGATTTTTCGATCATGCGGTGGGTGACAAATGCACCGATGTAGAGTTCACCGCTGGCATGGTTTAAAAAAGGTCGATCTTGTGCCAATATGTGTTTTAAGGATATAAGATAATCTGGGGTAAACTTACCTTCCTTAATTTTTACCAAAACATCGGTACCTCCTGCAATATACCTGGCCCGCTCGCCGTGAGATTCATGCAGTGAGATAGCCTCATCAAGCGTTTTGGGTGTAAGATACGTAAAACTTCTCATGCTCACCTCTACCTATTTTTATCTGTTATCGAACAGTCTTTTGGATTTTCTCTCCGACCGCGGCAATGATCCCTGATCCACAACTTCCACTTGCGAACTGACCATGATTTTCTTTTTTATCTCAGCCGACACATTTTGCCCAATCTTGTTATATGAAGCGGTTGGCACTCCTTCGGCACTTTCCACGCGAATCGTCATATAATCTCTGCCATCTTTGCGGCGGTCCAGGACGATCTGATATTCGCTTCCGATTTCGGAGAGGGCGGAAAGGATTTCGTCTATCTGACCGGGGTAGATATTGACGGCCCTGAAAATAAACATGTCATCCGAACGCCCCAGAATCCGATCATGCATTGGAAGGACATTCCCACAGGAACAGGGATGGCTGATCAGCCGTGTCAGGTCGCGGGTCCGGTACCTGATGAGCGGTGACGCCTCTTTGCTCAGAGTCGTGACCACCATCTCACCGATTTCGCCTGCCGCTACAGGTTGGAGTGTGTCGGGATTCAAAATTTCCAGAATATAATAATCGGCCCAGTAGTGGATCCCCTCATGTTGGGTGCATTCAAGTCCGGTACCCGGCCCGTAAAGTTCGGTCATTCCGGGGATGTCGAACATCCCCTCAAGGCCCATCAAGTCCCCAATCCGCTGGCGCATGGCCGGGCTGCTTCGTTCGGATCCGAAAATGATTTTTTTTAGGGCAATCTCATTTTTCAAGTTCCGCCGCTGAATCTCCTCCACCATTAAAAGTGCCATGGAAGCGGTGCAGCACATGACGGTCGACTTTAGATCCACCAGAAATTGGCATTGCATATCGACATTTCCAGGACCCACCGGAACGGCCATAGCGCCGAATTTCTCACATCCCATCTGAAAACCCGCACCTGCCGTCCAGATACCGTATCCCACCGCAATCTGCACCCGATCGGCTTTGGTCAAACCGGCCATTTCATAACAGCGTGCAAAAAAATGGATCCAGTCATCAATATCCTTTTGGGTATAAGCCAGAATTTTTCGTTTGCCGGTGGTGCCGGATGAAGCATGAATTCGCACCACTTCGGATTCAGGAACTGCTAATAGCGGTAACGGATATCCTTCGCGCAGATCATCGGCCTGAGTAAAAGGGAGCTTGCGGATATCAGCCAGCGTTTGGATATCATCTCCTCCGAGACCATTTGCATCAAGGCGGTCACGGTAGAATCGGGAACCCTCATAGGCATGTTGGACCGTCCACTTGAGGCCCTTTAACTGATGTTCCCGCAATGCTTCGCTATTTTGAAAAGAAGGCATGAAGCTTTCCGGCATATCTATTCTCCTCTTTCTGACGATTCCAGAAAATCAATCACGGCTTTGGCAAACGCTTGAGGCATTTGGTCCACCATAGGAACCATACCGCCCTCGATTACAGCCGTTTGGCACCCTTTTATACGATCGGCCAGCAATTTCAGGCGGGGAAAAGTAAACGGGTCATTTGCACCGCACAGGACCAAAGTCGGCACTTTGATCAAGCCGACTTTATGCTCCATTTGATAGGCACCCACGGCCTGGTGCCCTTCTTCCAGCCGCTCACCCACTTTAAGCGCATCAATCACAAAGCGCGTTAAGAGATCGGGTCGATTTTTAGGGTAAAAGACCATTCTTTTTTGCCACAGGTCCGTCAAATGCGATCCGTTGGGCTGCATTTTCACTTCATCAATGGGCGGTCTTGTTTGACGCCGTTTTCTATCCTCGGCATCGACATAGGGGGTGGAAGATAAGACCAGCCGGCGCACACGCCGGGGATAGGTCGCCGCCACCTCCAGGGCAATGACACCCCCTGTATGGTGGCCGATCATGGACGCCCGATCAATTTCCATTGCATCCATAAAACGAATCACGCCCTTTGCATAGGCTTCGATCGATCCTTTCTCCTTAAGCCGGTAAGAATTCCCAAAACCGATGGTGTCCATGGCAATCGCCCGATATCTGGCTCCCAGAAGGGGGAGCACTTCTCGGTATTCATCCCAGGAACGGGGCGTCTGGTGCAAAAGCAAAACCGCGCTCCCCTGCCCGGCCGTGGCATAATGAATCTGGCCTTCGGGTGTATCGGCAAATCCTCTGGAGATAACGGCTTTTGACATGAGACCCCTGGTGTCTAAAACCCTAACCCGGACAAGCCGGGATTGACTATTCAATATTCAATCGACAATATTCAATTGTCGGAAGTTGGTGTGGACCGTTCCTTCTCGGTCAATACCGGATCAAATTTTAATGTCGCAGGATCGATGATCACACCATAATCAACCCGCGCCTGTTTGATGCTGACATATCCGTTGGCGACGTCCCTAGCGACTGATTCCGGGTCACGTTGCATGGGATCTCCGTAACCCCCTCCACCGGCACTGTGAATATCCAAAACATCTCCGGGCTGACACAGAATCAATCCACTTGCATCAACGGGCTTCTGATTGCACAAAAATTGGGCTTTTCTGCCGGGCCGTCCCTGGAATATGCCCTGCGGGGGATAATGAAACCGCCCGGCTTGAACTGCGATAGCCGTCTGCGTTTGAGGGGCGTCGCCGTCATCCGGAATCCGGATTACCATCTTACGTCCTAATCCGCCCCGCATCTTCCCCGGACCGCCCGAATCACCCACCAGAGCACGTTCTTCCACCAGCAGGGGGGTATCACTCTCAAAAATTTCCACCGGTGTATTGGCCCCATTGGCAGGGAATATGGCACATTGATGACCATCCATGCGACTGCCGGCGCCCAGGCCTCCGCCACGAATAATCATGGTGAGCCACGGCTTGCCGTTGCGGCGTTGGCCGTAAAAAATGTTGGTTTGGGCCGGAGTCCCGCCGCTTTCGGAAATAATATTATCCGGTGCCGCCTCCGCCAGCGCTTTAAAAACCATTTCGGTCATAAAATGTCCGATTTGCATCCGGGCCGCCACCGGTGCCGGAAATCTGCAATTCACAACGGTGCCTTGCGGGGCGGTCATTTTGACCGGGCGAATCGCCCCTTCATTGATCGGTATTTCCGGATCAAAGGCGCTTTTGACGGCCATAAAAACATAGGCATAGGTAAAATTATATACCACATTTCCGCCCCAATCCACCTGAGGCGAGGTCCCGTCAAAATCGATTTGGATGTCGCCGCCTTTCACTTCCACTGACAGCTTGATGGTAATATCTCCTCTTTTGCCGGCGCCCTCAATAATACCTTTATAAGGGTAAAGGCCGTCCGGGATTTTGGAGATGGCGGCACGCATGCTCGTTTCCGTACGATCGATTATTTCATCTGCCAGTTCATCCAATGAATCCAGGCCCTCATCGGCCAGCATCTCGATGATTTTCTGGGCGCAGACATGGTTGGCCGCCACCTGGGAACGAATGTCGCCGGTCACCTCTTCGGGGGTTCTGACATTCCACCGAATCAAATCTAAAACCGCTTCGTTCAGCACGCCGGCATCATAGAGTTTTAAAGGCGGGATAAAAAGGCCCTCTTCGTAAACTTCGCGGTTGTCGGATGCAACCCTTCCGCCGATGTCCGAATGATGAAAAACACAGGCCGTAAACGCAACCGGTTTTTCATGGTAAAAGATCGGGCTAAGGACACACACATCATTGAGGTGACCGGCCAATAACCACGGATCATTTACGATAAATACATCTCCCGGTCGATAATCGTTAATATCAATCGTAGTGATGATCTTTTTAACCCCCAAGGCCATCGCCCCGGCTTGGCCCGGTGTGCAGAAAGTCCCCTGGACCAATTCTTGCCCCCGGCTATCGGTAAACATACAGGTGTAATCATGGGCATCGCGCAGGAGGCTGGAAAAGGCGGTTCGGGCCACCGATGCATCCGCTTCGTCCACAATCGAGATCAGTCTGCGCCAGAGAATCTCCAGCGTGATCGGATCGAATTTCGATTTCGGATTTTGGATTTCGGATTTTGGATGGCTATCCTGCTGAGTTTTAGCGTGCATGATTCCGTCTTTCCTTTCATCGATGAAAGAAAAACTTATTTTAAAAACAATCTCTTTTTAATGTTGATGGTTTCGTAAAAAGTCACGCATTCAACTAAAATCGATCCAGACAAAGCCGAATTCATCCACTGCACCGCGGGCATCTTCGCCGATCACGATGGTTGATTCCTTCTCCTCCACAATGGCCGGCCCCGTAAATGTAGCACCGGCAAAAAGGCTCAAACGCTCATATACCGTAAAGGGAATATATTCTTTTTTGATCAGTGAAAAGGCTTCCCGTTGTCCTTTGATACAATCTTTGAGGTTACCTGTTTTATTTGCCAGCGGCGCAAGGCGAAAAGGACGCTCCGGCAGGCTGGTTCGCACCTTGAAAGTCACAAATTCGATCTGGGTTTCAGGATAAGTACGGCCGTATAGCCGTTTGTATTCGTGGTCAAAGCGTTTTCTAATTTCATCTTTGTGCCATTGATTGAAGGGCTTCCTTTCAAGGGCCAGATCGGTTTCAGCCCCCTGCCCGATGAATCGCATCATCAGTGTCCGCTCGTATTGGACCGTCTGCGAGTGGTCGGCTTGCTGAAGAATAGCGGCGCCTTCTTTTTCGAGGTCGGCAAAAAGAGTCTCAATCTCTTTAAAGTTTGCCTCCTCCAGACTGACCCGGTGGCTGCGTGAAAGATCGAAGGCCACCGGGGCTGTAAAAAAGCCCAGCGCCGAACCCACACCCGCCATAGGGGGCACCAGGATGCGCGGGGCACCTATTTTTTTGGCGAGGCCGTAAGCATGCACCGGGCCGGCCCCCCCGAAGGCGGATATGGTTACAATTTTGGGGTTGCCGCCTTTTTCGGCGATATGCGTTTTAGCCGCCGCCGCCATGGTCTCATTAATTAGATCGTGGATACCGAAGGCCGCTTCGGTAAGAGACGTATTCAACGGCTCAGCCACTTTTTCTATTAGCGCCGCCTCGGCAGCGGCTTTGTCAAGAGGCATCGTACCGCCCAGAAAATAGTTGGGATCCAGATAGCCCAACATCAAATCGGCATCCGTAACCGTGGGATTTTCGCCGTTCTGACCGTAACTGGCCGGTCCCGGATCGGCACCGGCGCTTTCGGGGCCCACCTGCAATAGGCCCATTTTATTCATCCGGGCAATGCTCCCCCCCCCGGCACCGATTTCCATCAGGTCAACGACCGGCACCTGAATCGGTAGACCACTCCCCTTTTTAAACCGCTGTACGCGCCCTACCTCAAAGGTGGAGACCAGACCGGCCTGGCCTTTCTGGATCAGGCACGATTTGGCGGTTGTTCCCCCCATATCAAAACAGAACATATCTTTAATATTGAACAGTCTGCCGTAATGCTGCGAGGCGATGACGGCGGCCGTCGGGCCGGATTCGATAATTCGCACCGGGAATTCGCGCGCTGTGTCCACCGAGGTAATCCCGCCGCTGGAAAGCATGATGAATAACTTTCCTTCAAATCCGAGAGATGTTAATCTTGAAGAGAGTTTGGTGAGATATCTGGCCGTAATCGGCTTCACATAGGCATTGGTGGCCGTGGTGCAGGTTCTCTCATATTCTCGTATCTGGGGTAGGACCTCAAAGGAGGTGGATAAGAATAGATCAGGCGCTTCTTGGGTGACAATCTCTTTTATCTTTTTCTCATGCACATGATTCTCATAGGAATTAATCAGACACACGGCCAAGGATTCAATCCCCAGATCCTGCAATCCGGCCAGAGTCTTGCGGACATTCGCGGGATTCATTTGAGTGATGACGCGACCGTCGCTGGTGATCCGCTCCTCAACTTCCTTGCGTAGACTTCGTTGAACAAGCGGCTTGGGATACTCGGCAAAAATATCGTAGGCATCATAGCGGATCTCACGCCCCAGCTCCAGAACATCTCTGAACCCTTTGGTCGTGATGAGTCCGGTCACCGCCCCCTTGCGTTCGATGATCGCATTGATCACAAGCGTGGTGCCATGAATGATTTCCTCAAGCGCCGGGACAAACGCCGAAACCTGCTGTTTCAGCGCCCTGATGCCTTGCTCCACCGCTTCGGAGGGATCCTCGGGTGTTGTGAGACATTTATGAATGGCAAATTGACCGGTTTTGTCATTGACGAGAACAAAGTCCGTAAATGTACCACCGATATCACATCCCAATCGATAAGTGCCGGTGCTCAACAGTTATCTCCTTTTGCACATCTGCATCAAAATAAATTCGGTTCCTGCCACTCACCGAAAACGTCCCGAAGCACTCCGCTCATTTCACCGACGGTGGCATAGGCGTGACAGCACTTAACCAGGATCGGCATGACGTTTTGCTCTTTTTGGGTCACCTGTTCCAATTCCTGCAACAGGCGCTTAACCTCCCGGTTATTGCGCGTTCGGCGGAGTTCTTTAAGATTTTCGATCTGTTTATCAGCCCAAGAATCGTCGTATTCATGAAGATCGACTTCAGGATGTTCGCCCTCGGTATATTTATTAACCCCGACCTTGGTCACCTCTCCTGTCTGCAGGCTTTTTTCAAACGCATAGGCCTGCTTGGCCACTTCGCGTTGGATATAGCCGCTGGCCACGGCATGCTGCATGCCGCCCATTGCCTGTACCCGTTTCATTTCCTCAACTATTTTTTCTTCCATCTGCTTTGTCAGCGTTTCAATAAAGTAAGAGCCGGC
Organism: uncultured Desulfobacteraceae bacterium; assembly: GCA_964530095.1. Classification (GTDB taxonomy): domain Bacteria; phylum Desulfobacterota; class Desulfobacteria; order Desulfobacterales; family CAZHA01; genus CAZHAH01. The sequence goes on from CAZHAH010000061.1 coordinate 15,035, forward strand.
CAATGGATCAACCGTATCGCGCAGACCCACTTCCTCCATGAGAATCTCCAGGGTTCTAAGAGACAAAAGGGCCGCCCGCTGGGTCGGGATGGTATACGCCTCGTCAAAAGAGCACAAAGCCGTGGTTTGGGCACCACTTAACGCCGCCGCCAGACCGTAATAGGCTCCGCGAATGATATTGTTTTCGGGCTGATCTTTTGTAAGACCACTCCCCCCGCCGCCGAAAAGACCTCTCAAAAAAAGGTTCTTTTTGGTCTTAACCCCGTACGCTTCCTTTAGAATCTTGGCCCACAGTTTGCGTGCTGCTCTGAATTTGGCAATTTGCTCCCACAGATTTCCGAAAACATTCAGGTTGAAAGAAAAGCGACCCACAAAATCGTCGGCCTTCATTCCCCTTTCGATCAAATTGTCGATATAGGTTTTTGCAATTTCAAAGGCATAGGCGATCTCCTGAGTGGGCGTGGCGCCGGATTCGCGTATGTGATACCCACATACGCTTACCGGATTGCATCGTGGAAGTTCCTTGACGGAATACTCTATACAGTCACACACCAGACGTACGGCCGGTTCAACGGGAAAGATCCATGCGCCGCGGCCGATCATTTCTTTCAAAATATCGTTTTGAGGTGTGGCACTGATTTTTTCTTTGGCAAACCCGAATTTTTCGGCCACGGCCTGATACATGGCCAACATCACCGTCGCAATGGCGTTGATCGTCAAGCCTGAGCCGATCCGATCAAACTGAATGTCTTTAAAAGCGATTTCGAAATCGCGCAAAGAATCGATGGCCATTCCAACCCGTCCGACTTCGCCGATGGACTTTGAGTCATCTGAATCAAGGCCCATCTGGGTGGGCAAGTCAAAAGCAACATTCAGCCCTGTCTGACCATGCGAAATCATCCACTTAAATCGTTCGTTGGTTTGCGCGGGCGTCCCGAACCCCGTATATTGACGGGTTGTCCAAGCCCGGCTGCGATAGGCCTGTGGGTGCAAACTACGGGTAAAGGGATATTCCCCCGGATCGCCCAGATCACTCGCATAGTCGAACCCCACGGCTTCCAAATCTTGGGGCCCATACACCGGTTTGACGCGAATTCCGGACTGGTATACAACCTCCTGGATCGCATCCTTTTCATTTTTGATATATTTAGCGACACCCATTTCTTCCTCCCTTAAACCAGCGACCATAAGGATTGAGCGATTTCATCAAACGGGGCTCCCCCGGGGAAAACGCCTTTGACGCCGATTTCCTTCAGCTTGGAGATGTCCTGTTTGGGGATCACACCGCCAACGACCACTTGAACCTCTTCTAATCCTTCGGATTCAAGTTTCCGAATCAATCTTTTACATATGGACAGATGAGCTCCGGTCATAATGCTGAGCCCAATAATATTTGCCGATTCTTGTATGGCCGTCACCACAATCCGCTCAAGACTCTGATGCAGACCCGAGTAAATCACCTCCATTCCCGCGTCTCTCAAGGCTAAGGCCACTACCTTGGCGCCACGATCATGTCCATCGAGTTCGGGCTTGGCTATCAGTATTCGTATTCTTTTTACTGGCATGGTTAATACCCTTCCCTTGCTTAAACGATGCGTTGCTTGTCAAATTCCTCCAGAACAGCCGCTTGTCCCCTCAAAATGTGTTTGCGGACCAGTCTTTCGACATCATCGGGATCTCGCTTGCGAATATAGGCCATCATTTTTATGTGATCCTTATGACTCGCTCGGGCTAGTTTTTCCTTTTTGAGGATAATCTGTCGGAATCGACAAATGTGATCCCGAAGATCATTGATCATCTTTATGAGTCTCGAACTTCGACTCAGAAGATACAGCAAATCATGAAATTCGGTGTTGATCCGAGGCAATTTGGCCAGTTTGCCTCGGTTTAGATACGATCCATATTGATCGATTTTCTGTTCCAACGGCACTAAATCTTCTTCATCGTGATTGATTGCTGCCAGTTTAGCCGCATAACCTTCTAAAACACTGCGGATTCCGAACGTCTCCTCGATATCTTGACGTGTAAAACCGAGTACCGTAAAGCCGCCACGCGGTTGTTTGCGGAGTAATCCTTCCCGTTCCAGCTTATGGATCGCCTCTCTGACCGGAGTCCGGCTAACCCCCATGACTTCCGCAATATGGCTTTCCACAAGCCGGTTACCCGCCGGTACGCTTCCGCGAATAATCGCCTGTTTAAGATGCTCAAATACATGCTGCCCCATCGATTTTCTTTCGGGCAGGCCTTTTAAAGGGCCAAAACCGGATAGGCTCAATTTGGTTTTGAGGGTCATAATAGGCTTATCCTGACTGAGCAAGGGCTAGAGTCCCATCCATCTGGCAATATTGGTTTGAAGAATTTCATGCGTACCGCCGCCGTTTAACAAAAAGCGGCTATCGCGATAATAACGTTGGGCGGTGTACTCCAATGAATACCCGTAAGCACCTAAAATTCGGGTACACTCATCTGCAGCCGTACAGGCGGCTTCGGTGGCAAAATATTTGGCCATGGAAGCTTCTTTAATACAGTCTATTTTATTATCAACCAGTTTAGCGGCCTTGTAGGTCATCAGTTTAGAGGCTTCCAATTGGGTCGCCATATTGGCAATTTTGGCTTGAATGAGCTGATAGTTGCTGATTGTACGGCCAAAAGCTTCCCGCTCCTTGGCGTAGCGAATGGCATCATCAAGGGCCGCACGCTGCAAACCGATGGCCAGCGCCGCCGTCATGGTCCGAATTTCGGATAGAATCGACAGAAGGTTGCTTAACCCCTGTCCTTCGACTCCCAGCCTGTTTTCTAAAGGAATGCGGACATTGGTAAAGGCGACTTCAGACATCATGGTTGTCCGTGTTCCCAGCGTCTGAAACGGCTTGCTGACCGAAACCCCCGGCGTGTCCCTGGGAATAAAAAAGAAGTTTAATCCCCTGAATTTTTTCTTTGGATCGGTCTGGCACAACACCGTAAAAAAATCGGCCACCGGGCCGTTTGTGACCCAGGTTTTTAATCCGTTTACGATATAGCTCTCCTCCGTCTCCACCGCACTTGTCGAAACGGCACCCAGATCCGACCCGGCCTCGGGCTCGGTCAAGCAAAAACAGGATATCTTTTCTCCCCGCATAGCGGGCAGAAAAAACGATTCGCGCATCTCATCGGTTCCGAAATGAAATAGAAAGTTAGTTCCCATCAACCCCTGCATCGCCGAAATGGCGGCAATACTCATAAGCCCCCGCGCCAATTCCTCGCAGGCAATACAGTATAAGGTCGTATTGCCTCCGGAACCGCCTTTCGCGGTTGGGTACCGAAGTCCAAAGACGCCCATGCGGGCCACCTTTTGAAACATTTCCCGGGGAAATTCACCCTTTTCATCCAGTTCCTGGGCCTCTGGAATCAATTCATTATCGACGAACCGCGCCACATTTGCTCTCACCAACGCTTCCGGATTCGAACGAACCATCCATCCCTCCATTTATATTAAACACCCTCTGATTTTTCTTGGGCCTCTTTGAGTTGATGAATCATTTCCGGTATGACTTCATGCAGATCGCCCACGATGCCCCAATTGGCGACTTGAAAAATAGGGGCCCGGGGGTCTTTGTTAATCGCAATAATATATTTCGAATTGACCATCCCGGCGCGGTGCTGAATGGCACCCGATATGCCACAGGCAATATATATCTCCGGTCGAACGGTTCGCCCGGTCTGTCCCACCTGCCGTTCGGGTGGAATCCAGCCCTCTTCCACCGTTACACGTGTTCCGGCAACCTCAGCCTCCATGATTTCGGCCAATTCCCAAAGCCTGTTGAACCCCTTGGCATCGCCTACACCGCGACCGCCGGCCACAACAATTTTGGCCTGGGAGATATCAACTCCTTTTTTCTTCTCTTTAACCACATCAAGAATTCGGGTGCCGGCATCACCGTCTGCTAGAATGACTTCAAGCGGAATGATATTTCCCTTGGTGCGCGAGCCGGGTCTGCTTTCCATCACACCCGGTCTGACGGTTGCCATCTGGGGGCGTGAGTATCGATTCGTGATGGTCGCCATGACATTTCCCCCAAAGGCCGGTCGTGTCTGGAGCAGAAGATTTTCATCAGAATCGATGGTTAATTCGGTACAATCGGCCGTCAGTCCGGCGCCAATCCGTCTTGAAACCCTCGGGGCCAGATCCCGGCCGATATGCGAAGCCCCCATCAGAAATATATTCGGCTTGTGGTTTTGGATCGCTTCTTCAATCACCTTGGTATACGGAAGGGTCCGATAGTCTTTCAGAATTTCGTGTTCGGCCACATACACATTTTCGGCGCCGTACTGTACCAAAGTATCGGCCAAATCCTTTACTTGATCCCCTAAAAGGAGTGCCGTGACTTCCTCATTTAAGGTTTGCGCCAACTCCTGGGCTTTGCCCAAGAGTTCCAATGATACGCCCGTCAAGCGACCCTGCCGCTGTTCGGCAAAAACCCAGACGCCTTTACGGTCGCTGAAATCCGGAATGGTTTTGGGTTGCGCATCGGTGCGGACGGCCTTTTTTTTTGCACACCTCCAGACAGGCGCCGCACGAGGTGCACCGTTCCAGGATCTCGGCTTTCCCGCTTTTCAGCTCAACGGCATCATAAGGACATGCTTTCAGGCATAGCTTACAGCCGTCACACAAATCCGATTCAACCCATATGGCCATGATTCTGCTCTCCTTCACCGCGAAGACGTCAAGAACGCATAGGTAAAACCCGGGCTTCGCTTTCCCGCAGCCGCGTGAATAAATCTTTAACCACTTGTCGGGTATCGCCTTCCAGTATCTCCCCCTGACGTTTGAATTTGGGTGTAAAAGTCTTGATGACGTGGGTCAAAGATCCCTCCAGCCCCACGTCCCCTGTTTGCACTCCGATATCAGCCGTGTTCCAGATGGTAATGGGTGCGTCTTCCCGGCAGGCGGCAATCAGGCCGCCCACGATCGGGTATCGAGGGATATTCAGTTCTCCGATGACGGTCAGCAATGCCGGGAATGAGCAGCCGATCTGTTCATACCCGTCTTCCAGACGACGTTTGAGAATGATTTCGGTTTCATGGATTTTTTCAATTTCGCACACATATGTTACCTGGGGTATTTGCAGAAATTCCGCTACCTGAGGACCGATTTGGGCCGTATCGCCATCAATGGCCTGGCGACCACAAAAAATGAGGTCATAGTCACCCAACTTCTCGATCGCCTTTCCAAGTGTAAAGGAAGTGGCCCAGGTGTCCGCACCGGCAAATGCACGATCCGATAATAAAATCCCTTCATCAGCCCCCATTCCGATTGCCTCAGATACGGCATCGATGGCCTGAAAGGGTCCCATGGATATGGCCACGACTTTTCCCCCCGTGGCATTCTTCAAATCAACAGCCGCCTCAATTGCATGTCGATCATCGGGGTTGATGATACTTTTGAGGCCCTCGCGGATGAGGTTTCCCGTTTTGGGGTCGAGTTTGACCTCGGTGGTGTCCGGAACCTGTTTGATCAAGACAATGATATTCATCGTTCAAACTCCCTAGATAACGCCTTTTTCTTTGAGCTCCGATAGTGCTTCACCGGTGTAGCCGAGTGTCTGGCCGTAAATTTCCAGATTATGTTCTCCAAACCGTGGCGGAAAAGAGAGTTGACGGTTGTTTTTTCCGAGAAACGGGGTCATGTGGGGAGGGGGAGCCAAGGTTACCCGGGTGCCTGTCTTTGGGTCTTGGGTTTGCAATAGCCGCTTTTCAACCAGTGGATCGGTGATCACCTCAGGGATGGTTTTTATTTTACTGATGGGCACCGTGATGGATGTAAAAATTTCGATTAATTCCTCCGAGGTATGCTGCAGCATGATTGCAGCAATAGTCTGGTTCAGGTTGTGGACATCCTGAATTCGCCCTTCATTTTTTTCATACGCGGGTTTGTCCAGGGATTTAAAAATTTCCTGAGTGACCATCGATTTCCATTGGCGATCATTTCCCACGGCAATGTATACAAAGCCGTTTAAGGTTTTATAAACCGACACGGGGCAGAAAAATTCATGTGTATTTCCCTGCCGGGTGATCTCTTTGCCGAAGCTGGCCGTCATGCTAATGGGTACCGTCAACCAAGACAATGAGGATTCAAACATGGACAGATCGATGCGGGAGCCTTCTCCGGATACCGCCCGTTTAAAAAGCGCTTTCATTAAAAGCCCGTAGGCATGTTCGCTTGTTCCCATATCCGGCAATGGTATTCCGATAACCTGAGGCTCGCCATCGGCTTCACCGGTCAATTCCATTAATCCCGATCTGGCCTGCAAAATCGGATCATAGGCGCCCTCGTTGCTGTCCGGACCGAATCCGGTAACCCCCAGCCAGATAATATCCGGTTTAATCGATTTCAAGGTATCATAGTCGATGCCGAGCTTCTGATAATTCTTTGGCAACTGGTTGGTTACAAAAATATCGATCTCCAATTCGGTAATCAAAGCCTGAAATAACTTTTGACCCTCTTCATGCGCCAAATTCAAGGTTAATGCTTTTTTGCCCGCGTTGATAGTCAAAAAATAGGCGTTCATTCGTTTCTCATCCAGAATGTTCTCCCCGACCATACGATTCGGATCACCATATACGGGATGTTCCAGACGGATGACCTGCATGCCGTCCATGGCGAACCGATAGGTTAGGTATGGCACGACGGTCGCCTGTTCCAGCGAAAGAATCTTTATTTTTTGAAATTGCTCCATTGTTTTTCTCCTACTCACAAAATAGTTTTGTGGGCGTTCAGAGGTTCACCGTTCAGGGTTGTTTTTTTTGTTAACCTTCAATAACCTGAATCTTTGAACTCTGAACCTTTGAACCTGTGAACGGTTACAAGGAAATCTGCTTGACGAGATTTGTTGTATACAGTATACAGCAAATAGTTTCCTGATTATTTATAAACCGGACCATAGCTTGTCAAGTCCTTTTGTCGTGCCAAGGAGGATGTGTCGTGCGGCTGCCTAAATTTGAGTATTTGGAGCCCCGGGAACTTACGGAGGCCTTATCGGAATTAAAAATTCATGCCCAAGACAGTAAAATTCTGGCCGGCGGAACCGATCTCTTGGTTCGAATGAAGCAGCGCCTGGCGCAGCCAAAATTTCTCATAAGCCTCAAGCATCTCAATTCATTAGCTTATATCCGACAGGAAGACACCCTTTTACAAATCGGCGCGCGCACTCCGTTGGCGGACATCTCCGCCAATCATCTCATTAAGGAACATTTCCCCGCGCTTTCCCGGGCGGTCGAATCCATCGGCGCCCCCTCCATCCAGCATTTCAGCGGTACCCTTGGCGGAAATCTCTGTCAGGAAAACCGCTGTGCCCATTATAACCAGTCGGCTTTTTGGCGCGCAACCAAACAACCCTGTCATAAGGCGGGGGGACAAATTTGTTACGCCGTGGAAGGGTCCGACCGTTGTCGATCAACCTGCCAGTCCGACAGCGCTGCGGCCTTGATGGCGCTGGATGCCCGGGTAACATTACAAAGCCAGGGAGGTTCGCGGACGATCCCGCTGGTCGATTTCTATACCGCAAAAGGTGAACAGCCCCACTCCCTTACACCGGAAGAACTCATGGCAGAAATACAGATTCCAATACCGCCGGCGGATTCAGGCAACGCCTATCAAAAATTATCCTATCGATCCGCCATCGACTATCCGATTTTATCCGTAGGGGCGGCGCTCACCGTTTCAAATTCTTTAATTTTGGATGCCAAAATCGTTATTGGTGCCATTAGCAGTGCGCCCCTTTTGCTGTCCGACGCCTCAAAGCATCTTAAGGGAAAATCCATCTCGGATAATAAGGCCTTTGATGCAGCAGCAGCTATGGCTCACGACCATGCCTCGGTTTTTGCAGTTGACAATGTTCATTCGACTCTGGAATACCGCATCAGCATGATATCTGTTCTGGTGCGCAGGGCTCTGGAAGATGCCGTCGTGCAAATTTAGGGAGGTTTTTTGATGCCAAAAGTTCAGATTGAATTACAGGTAAACGACGAAGCGCTTACGCTTTTGATAGAACCGCATTGGACGCTGCTTGAAGTCCTGCGGGATGAATTGGACCTCACCGGCACCAAGGAGGGTTGCGGAGAAGGTGTGTGTGGATCCTGCACGGTGCTGATGGATGGCCGCCCGGTCCGCGCCTGTCTCACTTTGGCCCTTGAAGCGGCGGCAAAAAAGATAACCACCGTTGAGGGTCTTGCTTCCGGTGATCAATTGGATCCCCTTCAGGAGGCATTCATCAATCACGGTTCGGTGCAATGCGGGTTTTGTACCCCGGGAATGCTCATTTCAGCCAAGGCATTGCTGATGCAAGACCCACGACCCGATGAATCCAAAATTCGCCGCGCCGTCAGCGGCAATGTCTGTCGCTGTACCGGTTATACCAAGATTGTGGAGGCCATTGCGGCAGTTGCCGAAAATCAAGATCCTAAGAGGTAATTCGGATGTCAGAGTTTGCCTATATCGGAAAAAAAATGCCCCGGGTCGATTCCCGGGCCAAGGTAACAGGTGAGGCTAAATTTGCCGCCGACCTGAATTTCCCCCGCACATTGGTCGGCAAGATTCTCAGAAGCCCGTTTGCACATGCACGCATTCTGAATATCGATAGTTCCAAGGCACGACGACTCCCGGGTGTCAAAGCCGTTGTTACGGGCCAGGACACCTATGGCGTCAAATGGGGGGTTTTCCGATACACCCTTGATCAGCAATTTCTTCCCACCGATAAAGTCCGCTATATCGGAGAAGACGTGGCCGCCGTGGCCGCCGTTGATGAAGACACCGCCCTCGAAGCTCTGGACCTGATCAAAGTCGAATATGAGGAACTCCCCGCAGTTTTCGATCCCATGGAGGCCATCGCCCCGGATGCACCCCTTATTCACGACGATTTTCCGCAAAACATCAACATCCACGTCCCCATTCATGTGGGAGATGTGGAAGCCGGATTTGCCAAATCATCCTATGTTCGCGAAGATGTTTTCATGGCCCCGGAGGAATCCTATTTCCAGGGAGAGCCATATGCCGTAGTGGCCCGATTTGACATGGACGGCAACATGGAAATTTGGATGCCCAATGCCGGCCCGCATATGAAATCCAAACCGCTCGCAAACGCCCTCAAGATCCCGCTGCATAAGGTAAGGGTCCGCAAGATTGCCATTGGCGGCGCTTTTGGGGGTCGTTCCGAGATTGCACCCGGGGATTATGTCTGTGCCCTGCTGGCTCAAAAAACAAAGCGCCCGGTTAAAATCGTTTATACACGCGAAGAAAACACCATTGCCACACGACAGGGCCACGCCATGATCACGACCATCAAGACCGGTGTGGACCCAAGCGGTCGGGTGCTGGCACGCGATGTCACCTGTTATATGGATGGCGGCGCCTACAGCAGCACCGGCCCGATTGCCACCAGTGTGCCGTTTCTGTGTATGGAGCAGGCCTATAAGATGGAGCATGTTCGCTATAACGGATACCGGATTTACACCAACAAGCCGATTCGGGGAATGATCCGGGTTCACGGGCGGGGCTTTGCCTGCGGTGTCGATACCCAATTGGATAGGATTGCCGAACATCTCGGGATCGATCCGGTTGAAATTCGATTGATCAATGCCAGAGAGGTGGGCGAATATACCAATACCAAGTCCTATGTGGGCAGTTGCGCCATGAAGGAGACGATTCAAAAAGCGGCTGAAAAGGCCCGTTGGGCCGAAAAATGGGGTAAACTTCCGCCTTATAGAGGAATCGGAATCGGCTGCAATTCGGTCCAGACCGGATTCCCCATGGGAATCCGCGGTGGATCGGAGGCCATCATCAAATTTAATGAGGACGGCGGTGCCACGGTGATATCCGGCGTGGTCGACAACGGACAGGGAAATGATAACATGCTGGTCCAAATCGCCGCCGAGGAGCTGGGCATCAGACCCGAGGACGTTCAGCTGGTAACGGCCGATACCGAGATCACCCCTTCCGACCCGGGGGCTTATTCACAGGTTTCAACCTATGTCGGCGGGCATGCGGTTAAGGTGGCATCCCAAAAGATCAGAGCCTCTCTGTTTGAGGTCGCAGCCGAGGCTTTGGAGGCCCATGTCGATGATCTGGTGGCGCGAGATCGAATGATTTTCGTCAAGGGCAGCCCTGAAAAGGGTATCCCCATAAAGAAGGTTGTGCGCATGAGTCTGGCCCAGAGAAAGCCGGTCAGTGGTGAAGGATCTTTCTGGCCCAATGTCGATTCCAAGCGTGAATGGGTTAAAAACCCCTTCGGCCAAATGTGCGCTGCTTTCTCCTTCGGGACCACGATTGTCGAAGTCGAAGTCGATCCTGAAACAGGACAGGTCAAGGTGATCGAAGCAACCGCTGCCCAAGACGTAGGTTTTGCACTCAATCCACTCGTCTTGGAAGGCCAGTTTGAAGGCGCCTTGGCGATGGGCGGCCAGGGAGGGATACTAACCGAGTATCACGCCTGGGACAAAGGACGTGTCCTCAATCCCACCCAGCTGGAATATAAAGTTCCGCTGGCCTGTGACATGCCAAAAATCAACTCTTTGATCGTGGAGTCGATCGATCCGGACGGCCCCTACGGCGCCAAGGAAGCCGGCATGTCCATTGCCATGTGTGCAGCTCAGGCCTATTGTACGGCTATCAGTAACGCCATCGGCGTCTATATGAACGAAGTACCGATCACCCCGGATAAGATTGTCAAAGCCATTAGGGAGAAAGAAACCGACAGCGACGCTTCATAATTCTATAAATGGTTATTTATTATTGGTTAATTGAAGGAACAGTCAATGAAAGCTAAAAAGATCGACCACATCTGTATTGCCGTAAAGGATCTGGCCCAAGCGCGCCAAATCTATGAAGAAACCTTCGGATTGGAATTAGCGGTGGCGTATATCGCCGAAAGCGAAAGAATCAACGTGGCCCGCTACTACCTCGGCGAAGTAGCCTTGGAATTGATGGAATCCACCAGCCCGGACGGGGAGGTGGCCAAGTTTATTCGCAGTCGGGGGGAAGGTGTTTTTCTGATTTCCTACGCCGTCGATGATGTGGAGGCAGGTCTGGAGGAACTCAAATCCAAAGGTAAGAAATTGATCGATCAAAAACCACGGCATCTTTCGGGCAACCGCTACGCTTTTATCATGCCGCCCAATGAATTGTGCGGAGTTTTAACCGAAATCATTGACGGCGATTACGATCCCAAAGCCTGACCCTGACCAGTGAGTTAAACAACCATGTTCTCATCCATCGAAGAAGTTCTCAATAAGCTGATAGCGGAACGCTATATTGCCGACCAAGCCCTGGCAACAGTGGTTTACTTGTCGTATCACTTGAAAAAGCCGCTTTTTTTAGAAGGCGAGACTGGTGTGGGAAAAACCGAAGTTGCGCTTGTGCTGTCTAAAATACTCAAAACACGACTGATCCGCCTGCAATGCTACGAAGGCCTTGACGCCAACAACGCGCTTTATGAGTGGAATTATACCAAACAGCTGCTGCGGATCAAAATGGAGGAGCAATGCCGGACCAATCCCGACGACATCGGCAATGTGATCTATAGTGAACCCTATCTCGTAAAGCGGCCCCTGCTTGAAGCGATTCAAAGCCCCCCGGGTCAAACCCCGGTTCTGTTGATCGACGAACTCGATCGGGCGGATGAAGAATTTGAAGCTTTTTTGCTGGAAATCTTGTCTGATTTTCAGATATCCATTCCCGAAATGGGGACCCTACAGGCTCAAGAAAGGCCCCTAGTCGTGGTCACTTCCAATCGAACGCGCACCATCCACGACGCTCTCAAACGGCGTTGTCTCTTTCACTGGATCGATCATCCCGATTACGCCAAGGAACTCAAAATCATTCAGGCCAAAATTCCGAATATCGAAGCCGCCCTCTCCCAACAGGTTGCCCATTTCATGCAGGGGCTCCGCCGGGAGGAGCTTTTAAAAAAACCGGGCATTTCCGAAACCCTCGACTGGGCCGAAGCCCTTATCAAGCTGAACATCGACCTGCTGGACGTCGAAATTGTTGAACAAACCCTCGGATGTATTCTCAAATATCAGGAAGACATTCACCAGTTTAAATCGAATATTTGGCCCAACCCTCAAAAACAGGCCGCCCTACTTGATTCCGCTTGTGCCGGCATATGTTAGACAAATCTTTTAATAATGCCTCGTCAAGCAATGCTGCGCCTCTCTTTTCAGGCGACGGGCTCCTGCCCAACCTAAATCGCTTTGTTCGTCTTCTTCGCAGCCACGGGATCCCGGTTCCCACTGCCTCGGTTTTAGATGCCCTCAATGGCCTATCCCTGATCGACATATCCCGTGTCCAGCATTTCCACGACCTGTTACGCTGCAACTTTATCCACAACCAAGAAGATCTGGATCAATTTGATAAATTATTTGGGCAATTCTGGTTTTATCGAAAATCCACACATCGCAAAGGCGTTTCCGATCCGGAGATCGAAGGTGAAACGGAAAATGCAGCCGCTGCAATAGAAGACCTGTCGCCGGATGACCCGGGCGACGCCAATGAGACCGCTCAGCCTCCCGAGGCAACTCCTCCCATGACCTACAGCCCTCTTTCGGCAAACACTCAAAGCACGCAACTCCCCCTGCCGGAAATCTCCAAATCCTTTTATGAATCCATTGAACGCTTGCTTGAGCGTTTGACCCGCCGAACCAGCCGAAGATACCGTTATACTGTTCGTGGCAAAGATATTTCACTCGCAAGAATTTTAAGGAAGAATATGCAATTCGGAGGCGAACTCCTTTTGTTCGATTTCAAACGCAAAAAGACAAAACGCCGTCGAGTCGTCTTTTTTTGCGATGTCAGCGGCTCGATGGATATATTTACCCTCATGATTCTTCAGTTCGTCCACGTCCTGGGACGGGTCATACCTGATACTGAAATTTTCTTTTTCTCGACTTTGCTGACACGGGCCACCTCTTTATTTCAGACAGGTGATTTTTCAGATACCCTAAAACGAATCCCGCCGATGGTATCGAACTGGGGCGGAGGTACCCGGATTGGATATTGTCTCAAATCGTTTAACGATTTATACGCACTCAATACGCTTGCATCTCGCGCCATTGCTATCATTTTCAGCGATGGCTGGGATCGGGGCGAAATCGATCTGCTCCGGCACCAAATGTCGCGCCTGCGTCATAAGGTTCACAAAATTGTATGGTTAAACCCATTACTTGGAACCCGTGACTACCAGCCGATCTGCAGGGGAATGAAGACAGCGCTCCCCTTTTTGGACCATCTGCTCCCGGCCGGGCACCTATATGACCTTCAGCAATTCGAAAAAACACTTGAAAAAATGCTCGTATAAAGTCATCATTGAATTAATATGTCTTGACAGTAATAACCGCATGCACTATTCAATTTTTAATAACTATCTTTATTCTTTGAACTTTTTGGTTATTTGGAAAGAACTTTTGTAGAGAACAACGACAACCACTAAAAAGAGGAGGAGCTATGGACGCCAAAAAGATTTTTTTACCCGAATCGGAAATCCCGCGCCAATGGTACAACGTTGCCGCTGACATGCCCACCCCCATTGAACCCGCTCTCCACCCGGGGACCGGACAACCAGCCGGGCCGGACGATTTCGCGCCTCTTTTCCCGATGCCCCTTATCCTGCAGGAAGTCAGCCAGGAACGCTTCATCGACATCCCGGAACCTGTTTTGGAAAAATATCTCCTGTGGCGGCCGACACCTCTTTACCGGGCCACGGCCCTGGAAAAGGCCCTCGATACCCCTGCTAAAATCTATTTCAAGAATGAAGGCGTCAGCCCGGCCGGCAGCCATAAGCCGAATACGGCGCTGGCCCAGGCCTACTACAACAAAATCTCCGGCACCCAACGCATCACCACCGAAACCGGGGCCGGCCAGTGGGGCAGTGCGCTTTCCATGTGCTGTCAGATGTTTGGTCTGGAATGTAAGGTCTATATGGTCAAGGTCAGCTATAACCAGAAACCGTATCGCCGCATGATGATGCAGACCTGGGGCGCCGAATGTACCGCCAGCCCCAGCACCGAAACCGCCGCCGGAAGGAAGATTCTCGAACAGAATCCGGATTCTCCCGGCAGCCTGGGCATCGCCATTAGTGAGGCGGTGGAGGCCGCGGTCCAGGAAGAAACCACCAAGTATTCACTGGGCAGTGTCTTGAATCATGTGATGCTGCACCAGACCGTCAACGGTTTGGAATGTCAGAAGCAGATGGCCCTGGCCGGTGATTATCCGGACGTGATTATCGGCTGTGCCGGCGGCGGCAGCAATTTCGCCGGGCTGGCGTTTCCATATGTGCGAGATAAAATTAACGGCAAGGACATCGACATTATTGCCGTCGAACCCACGTCCTGCCCCACGATGACCCGCGGACCCTTTGCCTATGATTTCGGTGACACGGTGATGACGACGCCTTTGATCGCCATGAATACCCTGGGGCATGGTTTTGTGCCCGAACCGATTCATGCCGGCGGCTTGCGCTATCACGGCATGTCTCCGCTGGTCTGCCAGCTCCTGTTGGACAAACTCATCCGGGCCGAAGCGGTTCCACAATTGGAGACCTTTGAAGCCGGCGTCACCTTTGCCCGCAGTGAAGGTTTTATATCGGCACCGGAAACCACCCATGCCGTGGCCATTGCGATCCGGGAGGCCCTAAAAGCCAAAGAAGAAGGTAAGGAAAAAGTGATCCTCTTCAATTGGAGCGGACATGGACTGGTCGACATGGCGGCGTACGAGGCCTATTTTGCCGGCCAACTTCAAGATTACGTTCTGCCGGATGAAGAGATTCAACGCGCCCTGGCCGATATCGCGCCCCTTCCCAAGCCCCAGCAGTACACCGGTTGATTCGCGTTACTCTCAGAAAAATCTCTCCGGAGGCCTTCGGGCCTCCGGAACCTTCCCTAACTGAATTGAACGAGTTTATGCGAGGACCTCATTTCTATTTAAATTTAGAGATTGTGAATTTATGACGAAAAAAACAACACCTCCAGGCGATGAGTCTGAGATCCGCTGTCCGCGCTTGGGGCATCAGATTTATTTTTCGTATTGCCGCACTGAAAATCAAGGACTCCCCTGTATGAAAACCCTTGATTGCTGGCATATGCATTTTGAAGTTGAAGCGTATCTAAAGAAACAGCTTTCAGAAGCCGAATGGGAAAAAGCCTTCCGGCAGCAGGTGAAGCCGAAAATGCTTTCTCTGCTTGAACTCATGGAACAGGCTAAAAAACGCAAAAAAGAGGAAAAATGAAGCAAGAGGGGTTTTTTTTAGGCAACGGTGCCATCGCCCTCGGATTATTGGAAGGGGGCTGCCAGGTGGTGACCTCCTATCCGGGAACGCCAAGTTCCGAGATTTTACCGGAAGTGGTTCGTCTGGTTCGATCTGAGGGGCTCAATACCTATGTGGAATGGTCTACCAATGAAAAGGTTGCCTTCGATAA
>CAZHAH010000062.1:0-29822 GCA_964530095.1 uncultured Desulfobacteraceae bacterium
CAAAACATGTTTTCGCAATTTAAAAGCTATAGTCATATTATTATTCTCCAGGGGGCTTCTGAAGTTTTAACTCCCGAACGCGCAGCGACACCTTGCCGAATAAGTCCTCAACTTGCTCTTCGATTTGAAGTCTGTCTTTTTGAATCTTTACAACTTTGCCCATGTTAATCCCCATTAAGGTTCCTTTTTTAACCAGATAGCCTTTGCCGGAAGCTTCTTCGACCATGGCCAGTTTGCCGCTCGGCCTTGTGAGGATGCTGACCAGCTTCAATTGGCTCAGATCAATTTTTTCAAGCGGGGTAGGGGGTTGAGATCGTATTCGGGGACGCTTTTTTTTGCTTGTTTCGTCAGTTTGGGCCTTAAATATTGGCAGAAAGGGATCGATTTTACCTTTTGGGTCATAATCGCTGTCAGCCGCCGAAACCGCAGATGGGCTGTGTTTTTTAGGAAGAGCGGCCAAGGCCTGTTGGCCGGTAAGTGGGGTTGGCTTTTTGGGAGGCGGCGATGGGGATTTGGCCGGCCGAGCCGCTTTTTTTGCGGGTTCGATTTTGGGGGAGGTTTGGATTTTAGGCGCGGGTTCCGTCTTTTGCATCACTATTTTCTTTTTGATGACTTTCGGTCTTTGAGGCGGTCTACTCTGATCCCCGCAACCTGGAAATAAGAACCAAAGGCCAAGGAAACCGAGTATGGCGAGGATTATGCGCAAATGTTTATCCATCATTTAATGCTTCTTTTTTTTCTTGCCCTTTTTAGATCGTTTCCCTTTGAATTTGGGAGGTTTGGGCTTTGGGGGCGGTGCCTCCACAAAGCGATAGGTGACGGCTGTGCAGGCGGTGTTGAGTCGGCTGTAATTATCCTCCGATGTCATTTCAAGCGCTTTGATATTGACGATACGGGACAGCTTGGAAATTTTGTCGAAAAAGACGGCCACATTGTGAAAGGGGCCGCTAACGTTCATTTGAATCGGAATTTCGGCAAAGAATTCCTTGGGCGCTTCCGGTGATGGCTTAAAAAGGAGAAATTCTAATCCGGCATCCTTACCGGAACTGGATATATCGGAGAGGAGCCTCGGGATATCCTTTTTTTCAGGGAGCGCTCTTTTGGCAAGCTCGAATCGAGCCTGGGCCGCTTTCATTTTATTTTGAAACTTTTTTTGTTCCCGGGCGGCTCTTTTAGCTGCTTTGAGTTCTTTTTCCAGCTTTTGGTAGTCTTTTTTTAATTTTGCGGCTTCGGTATGCTTGGGAGAGAACGACAGAAAGACAAACGCCCCGATGAGTAGAACAAGTACACCGATCGATATCAAAAGACGTTGTACTTTTGATAATGCTTCCATTTTTTCAAACAACGGTTCGATCGATTTAAAAGAGATAGAGATCTTGTTCATTTCTTTTTCGCTTTCGCCTCATCCGCGGGCGCCTTTGGGGGCTTCGCTATGCTTGCTTTAGTGCAGGATATCTCAAAAATTTTCAAACTAATATTTCGTCCCGGGAGCTGATGTTTTTGAAGGGTTTTCAGATTGACACTCGCAAAAAGATCTGTCTTTTCAAGTCCGGTCATAAAGTCGGCTACGGTTTTATTGTCGAGAGCGATGCCTTTGATATTTACGGCTTGGTCGCGGGAGCCAAAGCTGGTAAACCACATTCGTTTGGGAATGACCGCGGCTGTCATCGTATCGAGAAGGTGAATGGGTTCTTTGCGATTGAGCTCCAATTGATTGATTATCTTTAATTTATCATTAAGTATCTTCAGTTTGTGTTTGATGCCGGTAATCTTTTTTGAAATTTTTTGATATCCGGCCAATTGTTTCTTGGTTATTTTTATCTGGCTGTTCAGCGAACCGATTTGGCGGCTGAGCCGGAAATGATAATACATCAGGGCCGATGATACGAATATTAGGGACAAGAGAAAAATGGAAACCTGACGCCGAATGTTCTCTTTTTTACGTGCGGCTCTAAATGGAAGTAAGTTGATGTGTATCATTTGTCATCTACTCTTCGCAAAGCCAGCCCCATACATAGGGCCGCCTGGGGCGCTATCTTTTTGAGGAAGGCCGATTCGAAATGCGCTTCGTCATATTCAATGTTTTGTAAGGGATTGATCGTTTCGACTTCAATAGAGGTCTCGCTCGCCAGAAGGTCGTGAAATTCGTTGATATTGGCTCCGCCCCCGCTCAGAATGATTCTTTTAATCTGATCTTCAGGGTAGGTGGAATAGAAAAAATCCAAGGCCCGTCTGATTTCCGTACACCATCCGGAAACAACCGAGGATTCGATTTCCTCAAGGTCGTCCGGCGA
Organism: uncultured Desulfobacteraceae bacterium; assembly: GCA_964530095.1. Classification (GTDB taxonomy): domain Bacteria; phylum Desulfobacterota; class Desulfobacteria; order Desulfobacterales; family CAZHA01; genus CAZHAH01. The sequence goes on from CAZHAH010000062.1 coordinate 2,295, forward strand.
GAGCATTTCGGTCTGAGCTTCGAATTTAAGCTTTTCGGCTTCTTCAAATGAACAATTCAAAAGAGACGAGATTTTTTGATTTATCTGTGAGCATCCCATGGAAACGTCACGGATAAAAACAGAGGTACCCTCTTTAAGAATATTCAAGGCCGTTTTGCTGGCACCGATATCGATGAGTGCGATATTCTGGTCACCGGTACCGTAATTCGCTTCGTAAATGTTTTGAAGTGCGAAGGCATCCACATCGATAATGCAGGGATTGAGTCCGGCGAGTTTTATGAGGTTGAAATATTCATTGATAATTTCTTTTTTGGCAGCAATCAGAAGCACATTGATCTGGTTGGGGTTGTTTTCACTTTCCCCAAGGATTAAAAAGTCGATGTTAACATCGTTTATGTCAAAGGGGATGTACTGCTCGGCTTCATAGGGGATTGTTTCCTGAAGCTGGGCTTCGGGTTGGTTTTCTACGACGATGTTTTTTACGATGACCGAGTAACCCCCGATCGATACGGCGACGTTTAGCTCCTTAAAATTGTGTTCTTTAAATAATTGACGGATGGAATCGGCGACAGCGTTGGGATCTTTTATGACACCGTCTTCAATCGATCCGGACGATAATTCCAGGTAACCGAATTTTTTTAAACTGCGGCCCTTTTTGGTATCTATGATTTCACTCGCTTTAATGGATCGGGACCCGATGTCAAGGCCCACGAGGTGGTCTTTTTTGCCAAACAGCATGATCGGTGCCTAGTCCTTAAATAGCTTGTTCTTATCAGATAGGTTAAAATCGAGCGCCAGCAGAATTTTTCGCTTGGTTTCCATTCGGCATGGAATTCCTTTTTCAATTCGGGAAATGGTAATGGGGGAGACATTGGCTTTTCTGGCCAATTCGGCTTTGCTCATTAGCAGTGACTCTCGAACCTCTTTTAATGCGTTGCGATTCATCAGTTTTCTCCAAAAAAGAACCAGATCTAATTTAACGACCGTTTAGTCAAGTACATATTTAGTGTAGAGGTCGATTTTTTCAAAGAAAAAGGCTTCTGTCAAGCTAATTTAGGTATAATTACATATAATTAGGCATAATTTAGGTATAATTACACCATATTGTGTTTACTTAGATATAATTAGCCTATATTGTGTTTATTTAAATATAATTAGCCTGGCGGCAGGGGGGTCGAAACTCTAAAAAAATCGAAAAGAGGGATATTCCAAATTTTGAGACTCAAATCCGACCTCTCGTTCCTTGACTTTGAGGCCTACTTTCCATATAGGGTGATTTTGATAAGGGTTAAGCTTAATGGAAACATCAACCCCTAAATCGGTGTTGATTGACACCCAAACGGCAATTCAATTTGCGTGCAAAAACTCCACAGCAGAATACTTCCATGAAATCCCGCCCATCTGCAGAAAAAGCAAAGCCGTTCCGGCTGGTGAAATATTTTACCTTCATTAGTCTGATTGTGATGTTCTTTGGGGCGCTCATTCTGTCAATCTTGAACACTCGTTTGTCAAGGGAGATGCAGTTTAAGAAAGATGAAGGCTATGCCCGCATTCTTTATGAAAACTTAAACCACCAGATTTTTATGCAGTATATCCTACCCTATGTATCCAAATACGGTAAAACCCAGCTTAGTCAACCCGAGCAATTCAAACGCGTGGACACAATCGTACGTAACACGCTACACAGTTTTAAGGTTGAAATGGTGAACATTTACGACATGCAAAACACCATATCTTATAGCTTTGATACGGATTTAATTGGTCTAAAAGGCCTTGGGGGCAGCGCATATCAGAAGGCGTTGTCCGGAGAGTCGACCACAAGACTGCTGGAGCGGGGGCGAGTTTGGGGTTTGTTTATGGGATCTTCAAAGGAGAGCAAAATCATCACCTTTGCACCGTTGCGTGCCGAATATCCGCTATTTATCATTTCGGGTCCTGTGCTCGGCGTGATTGAAATTGTTCAGGATGTATCAGAGGATTACCGGGCGATTTTCAAATTTCAGGCCCGGGTGATTATTGCCACAGTGGTGGTGATGGGGACTCTTTTTCTGATTTTAATCATCGTTGTACAACGCGGTCAGGAAATCATTGAAAAGCGTGCCCGGGAGCAGATCAAACTAAAAGAGCAGTTAGGTCGGGCCGAACACCTCTCGACTCTTGGTGAAATGGTGGCCGCGGTTTCACACGAGATCCGCAATCCGCTCGGAATCATTATGAGTTCGGCCGAGCTGTTAAAGAAAAAAGCGATTTCCAACACACCCTCCAACGCCATTCCGGATATCATCGTTGAAGAAGCCGGCCGACTCAATAACATCATCACCGATTTTCTAAATTTCGCCAAACCCAGGGCCCCCAATTTCGTTGCCTGCCGGATTGAAGACATCTTGGAAAAAAACATCACATTCTTTGCCTCAGACATCAAAGACAAGGCTTACCGCATCGAAAAGAGAGCACTGACCGATTTACCCCAGATTATAGCGGATCCGAACATGCTGTATCAGGCGTTTCTGAATTTGCTGATCAACGCCAGACAGGCCATGCCCGACGGCGGCAAAATAATGATCGAGCTCAGCGCCAACGATAGCAAGATTAAAATTCATTTTGAGGATGAAGGCCCTGGAATTCAGCCGGATGTGCTAAGCAAGATCTGGGACCCGTTCTTTACGACCAAGGAGACCGGCACCGGTCTGGGGCTCGGTATTGTGAAAAATATTATCGAAGCTCATGACGGGCAGGTCTCTTTTGAAAATCGACCTGTAAATGGGGCCCGCATGACGATCGAGTTGCCCATACAACCGGAGAGCTAGTCATGGAAACGATCCTTATTGTTGATGATGAAAAAAATTATCCACCGGTTCTCAGCGCTGTTCTGGAAGAAGAGGGTTTCGAGACCCTTACGGCCAACAGCGGTCAGAATGCCTTGGAAATTCTGGAACATTCGGATGTCGATCTGGTGCTGACCGACATGAAGATGCCGAATATGGATGGCATTCAGCTTTTGGAGCAGATTAAGGCGCGTGACTCTAAATTGCCGGTGATGATGATGACGGGACATGGCACCGTTGAAAAGGCAGTTGAGGCCATGCAAAAGGGGGCCTTAAACTATATCTTGAAACCCTTTGATAACCGGAGACTCATCATCTTTGTAAACAAGGCCATCGAAATATACCGTGTGGTCAAAGAGAACCGTCAACTACGCAACAGTGTAAAATCCCAGTACTGTTTCGGGAATATTATTGGAAAAAGCAAGGCCATGCAGGAAGTTTTTGAAACCATCCGTAAAGTTGCGCCCGCATCGGCAACCGTTTTGATTGAAGGCGAAAGCGGCACGGGCAAAGAACTAGTGGCCAAATCGATTCATTTTAACGGCCCGCGACAAAATAAACCGTTTGTGGCCGTCAACTGCTCGGCGCTGGCTGAATCGCTGCTGGAAAGCGAGCTGTTCGGCCATGAAAAGGGCGCCTTTACCGGCGCCGTGGCCATGAAAAAAGGGCGGTTTGAGCTCGCGGATGGCGGCACCTTATTTCTGGATGAGATTGGGGAACTGTCTTTGGCCCTTCAGGTAAAACTATTGCGTGTTCTGGAGGACAAGGTATTTGAAAGAGTGGGGGGAATTAAGCAGATGGCGGTCGATATCCGTTTGGTGGCCGCAACAAATAAAATTTTAAAGGAAGAAGTCCAAAAGGGAACCTTCCGCGAAGATCTCTTTTATCGGCTCAATGTGGTCCATTTGGAAATACCTCCGCTAAGAGTTCGCAAGGAGGATATACGGCTTTTAATCGAACATTTTTTTGAGAAATATGCGGGTGAAAGGAGATCCGGGGCTCCGGTCAACGGCGTTGAACAGAAAGTTGAACAGCTCTTTTTCGACTACCATTGGCCGGGCAATGTTCGCGAACTGGAAAATGCGATCGAACGCGCAATGGTTTTATGCCCCGACGATACCATCAGTGAGTCCTGCCTCCCGAAAGATTTTGTTGATAACATTTACAACACCTTACATATTGAAGGGATCCCGGTCGGTGCCGGTTTGAATGACACCCTTGCCGAAGTTGAGAAAAAGATGATCATTCGGGCCATGAAAATGTCCAATAATGTTCAATCGCACGCAGCGGAATTGCTGGGGATTGGAAAAAGCGGTCTCAATCAAAAAATTAAAAAGCTAAAATTAGACTTCGGTTTAAAAGATTAAACCGAAATTATAGCTTTAAAATCGGGGGGCTATGACATGGCCGTTGAATTCTGGACAACCATGTTCAATATTTTGAACCGCGAGGATTTTATAAAAACACTATAAGAACAACAGGTTATAAAATTTGATCGAAACAGTGTTCAATATTTTGAACAAAACCTGGAATTGAAAAGAGGCTCAAACAATCTCAAATCGTTTGTCTGGAAAAAATTGATGCTTATAACATTCTGTTAATACAAAAGTTATGGAGAAAAAGCTTCGTTTGCCAGAGATGCTTTGCTTTTTTGGCAAGAAATTTGCATGTCAAAAAAACTAATTCATCTGTTTTTCTCCTTAATGGCGAATGGGATCCTTTCCGATTCGCCATTTTTTTATTTGAGCGGTCATGTCCCCGCTTGCAGGTGTTCCTTAACGAGCTCAAGATAAAGAGACCCTTTGTAATCGGAGACAATTTTTTCAAAATAGGCCTTGCTTTTGGAACCGTTGCCCAGAGCATGATAAAGACGCCCCAAATTATAATAGGCATCCTCTTTCATCACCGGATCATTACCGGTGGCGATCATTTCAAAAAATTTCACGGCAGCCGGGGATTCTTTTTTACCTTCGTGGGCATACCCCAGTCCGTATAAAATCAGATTTTTGACACTGGGATTGTCAGAAAAATCTTTAAGCGACTCTTTATAGAGTTCAATGGCGCGATCAAACTGGCCACCATCGTAACAGATATTGGCAAAGAAGACGCGTGCCAGCTTGCCGCCTTTTTTGCGCGAATATTTGTTGAGTATATTTTCAAAGTCTTTTTCAGTACCCAAATAAGCCTCCAGGGTCCCCTTGGTTTGAACCAGGGTATTATACCCGGCGATTCCTGCCTCCAATGCCTCAAAGGCCTTGTTTTCCTGGCGATTGGAAAGAAGGCGGATCCCTGAAACAATAAGCAAGATAGAGAAAACGCATGCCAGGCCAATAGAAAGCTTTGATTTGTGGGTCGAAATAAATTGGATTAACTTCCCTGAAAACGTGATAAACTCATCCGGTTTTTTTAGCAGTTCTTTACGGGTTACTCTTTTTTTTGGGGCCATTCTTCCTCCAAAAATTGGTTTATTTTTTTCCAGCCCTCCTGCGGGATATTGGCGCCGAGAACCTGACACACTTCATAACCGCACAGGGCGCCAAGCTCACCGCATTTCCGGAGTGGAAAATCATTCACCAGCCCGAACAAAAATCCGGAGGTCCAAAGATCTCCGGCGCCGGTGGTGTCGACCACCGAGCCCGTGCCGGCAGGAGCGATGTGAATCTGTTTTTCGGCATGACAAATATAGCTGCCGTGTTCACCGACATTCACGACGGCAACTTGCACCATTTGAGACAATCGGTTTAAGGCTTTTATTTCATCGGCGTGTCCGCTAAAGGCCCGCGCCTCATCTTCATTGGCAATCAGAATGTCAACATATTCGCCAACAAGAGAGGTCAGGATGTCTTGCGATTCTTCGACCATCTGCAGACTGCCAAGGTCTAATGAAATAAAGGCCCCTGCCCTTTTGGCCGCCGTCAGGGCGGCCAAAATCAGTGCCCGGTTAAAAAGGAGGTAGCCTTCGATATGCACGACGGCCGCATCCTCAAAAAAACGGGTGGATATATCTTCGGGCCTCATCTCGGCGGCCGCGCCCAGAAAGGTAAACATGCTGCGCTGAGCATCCGGCGTGATAATGGATAGACACCTTCCGGTATGAGAGGTGGAGGTGAAAAGGACCGGTTCGACATCATTTTTTTTCAAATCGGATGCAAACAGCCGGCCCAGCTCTCCTTGCCCGCATTTGCCCACAAAGCAGCCGGCCCCTCCCAGCCGACCCACACCGATCGCCATATTGCAGGCCGATCCGCCCGGTACGACCTCAGGCTCGGCCGCGGTTCGGGAGAGGGATTTTTGCATGAATGCATGATCAACGAGGATCATGCCGCCCTTGGAATAGCCGGTGGAAGCGACAAAAGCGTCGCTTTCATGGATGAGCGTATCGACCAGGGCGTTCCCGACGCCGACCACCTTTTTTCTGCCATCCAAATGCGCTGCGATGGGATTCATAGGCGAGTTGTCTCTGTCATTACTATTTACCAAACTAGGGATTTGTGAATCCATCCCTTATCGCCATCGGCATGTTCGATATGCAACCAATTCCTCTTTTTTTGAAGCACTTTGAACGGAATTCCCTTACCCACCTTGTACAGGATGTCATACTTTATGCCCGGACCGGAGCGGACATTACATCTATCGGTACGCGTGATGACGGCAGGGATATTTTTTAAAAGCGATTTGTGTATCCAGCCCTCATCCTCTTCAAAATCGCGAAAAAAATACCACGCATCCGATTTGTCGATAATCGAAAGCGGGTGATATTTTTCGACTTTCCAAATAATATCATACTGGGTTCCGGGGCCTGAACGAATGTTTGCCTTGGACGTCGCCACCGTCAGCCTCTCGGCCCATGCGGAAGCGGTTCCCAGAAAAACAACAAGGGTAAAAGCGATAATCGTTTTTTTCATTTTGAAAGGATCGTCACGGCGCAGATCCCCTCAAGCCCCGTTTTAAAGGCCGAGGCATCTTGAGCAGATCCCACAATGGCATCATAATGCATCGGAACGGCAATTTGGGGTTGAATCTGTTTGGCAGCTTCGATCGCTTCATCTGCCGTCATGACGTAGGTTCCCGAAACCGGCAGCAGGGCAATATCGGCCGAAAAGGTATTCATTTCCGGTATCAAATCGGTATCACCCGCGTGATAGATCCGCACGTCCTCCACCGTTACGATAAATCCCAGCCAGTTGTTCTGTTGGGGGTGAAAGTCCTTATTGGTGTTGTAGGCCGCAACGGCTTCAATTTTGATATTGTCGATATTAATCGTATCCCCGGGTTTAACCACGCGCACGTCTCCGCTTAGATTTCCGGCGGATTCGGGTTCGGTGACAATCACGGTCGACGCCTTTTTTATCATGTCGATATCCTCCGGGGAGCAATGATCAAAATGCGAATGGGTGATCAAGAGAATATCAGCCGGGTCACATGCTTCAACCTGGTAAGGGTCAATAACGATAACCTTGTCACCGGCATGAATCGAAAACCCGGCGTGCCCTAGCCATTTGATTTTCTTTACCATTTCGTGTGGCATGTGATCCTCCTTTGGGTGTCTTATGATTTTCAAATGTGCCGCAAATGATTCAGGTTATGAATCGGCTGTTTCTATTATTTGTGGACTTTCAAAATGCCAACGTTCCCATTAGCCAAGATTTGGGAACGTGTAAACAATTATTATCACATAGGTTGAGCGGTTCAACGTTCAAAGTTCCAGGTTGAAGAGCGCTAACTCTCTCATATCAATAACTTGAGAGCCCATAGTTCTTCCTAATCATATGAATTTTAAAGAAATATCGTATTGGTTAAACTGTCATTCCCCCCCCCCGCATCCAGTGCGGGATAAACTGCAGCGGGGAACGTAGTGAAGCATTAGCGCTATCCAGAAAAATCAAGAGATTCAAGCATAATAAAAATTGATTTCCGGCAATTCAAGACAAGTGAGTTTGTTTTGATAAACGGCGCCGGTATCGATTCCGATCTTATTGGATTGCACCAGCGGCGCTTGAAATGGGGTGTGGCCGAATATTACCCGTTTCCCGAAGTCGTATTTCGACTTGATAAATTTGCTCCGTATCCACAACAGATCATCCGGGCTCTGCTTCTCAAGGGGAACCCGATTTCTTAATCCCGCATGGACAAAAATATAATCCTCGGTTTCATAATAATGAAGGAGGTTTTTAAAAAATTCAAGATGGTTGGCGGGTATGGTCTCGCGTTCATGGCGCGGAGAATGCTTCAGATAGCTTTCCAGGGTATGGCGTCCGCCATTGGCGAGATAGGTCAGCTCGTCAGTCCCCGCAAGGTAGTTGAGGAGCATTTCTTCGTGGTTCCCCTTTAAAAAAACCGTATTTGGACAGCGCGCTTTTAATTCAAGGAGATAGGTGACGACTTCAAAAGAATCCGGCCCGCGGTCGACATAATCTCCCATAAAGATGAGAGTGTCATTCGCAAAATCGATATCGGGTTTCTCTAAAAGATGGCGCAATTTCTCGAAACACCCATGAATGTCTCCGATGGCAAATATTTTTTTCATCGCTTTTAAAAGACGATCCGCTCCCGTTTATCTGCGTTAATCCAGGCGCTTCAATCCTTCCTCGCGTGCCATCGCCACAGCGGTTTTATATTCAGAGACGGAGAGGGGCACCGATAGCGCTTTGATTTCAGAAGCCCTTCCACACGGCCGGTATTGAGACATGATGTTGACATACGTGTTGGCAGAAAGATTCGTGGCGATAAAGTTGGCCACATCGCGTGTTCCGGCCATTCCATCGGGCAGGACCAAATGTCGTACCAAAAGCCCTCGCAGCGCGATTCCGGAAGCATCGGTGGAAAGGTCACCGACTTGTCGGTGCATTTCGGTTAGTGCGCGGCGGGCCGTCTGCGGATAATCGGCGGCCTGGCAGGTTTTTTGGGCCACATCCTGACTCCAGAATTTAAAGTCGGGCATGTAAATATCAAATACACCATCAAGGAGTTTTAAGGTTGAGGGTTTGTCATAACCACCGCTATTGTAGACCAGAGGCACGGACAATCCCTTATCGATTGCTTTTTCAAGGGCCGACAGAATCTGGGGAACCACATGGGTCGGGGTAACGAAATTGATATTATGACAACCTGTGTTTTGAAGGGCCAGCATGATCTCGGCCAATTGAGCAGCGGATACGTCTTCGCCATAGCCTTCATGGCTGATATCGTAATTTTGGCAAAAACTGCAAAGGAGATTACAATGGGTAAAGAAAATCGTGCCGGAACCCTTTGTGCCGACAAGCGGTGCCTCTTCTCCAAAATGCGAATTGAAACTGGAAACCCGCGCTTTTTCCCCTGTGCGACAGATCCCCGTTTCACCGGCTAAACGATTCACCTTACAATCGCGGGGGCAAAGACGGCAGTCATTCAGAACGGCATGGGCCTTTTCGATTTTCTCCTTCAACCGTCCGGTTTGATGTGTTTTAAGATAGACCGGTTTGAAAACAGACATGGGATTCAATCGTTCAACTCAGTCCAATCAGCGTCCCCCCTTGATAAACCACAAAGGCCGCGATCCAGGCCAGAAGGGTGCTGTAAATGACACTAAAAGCCGTCCAGCGCTTAGACCCGGTTTCGCGCCTGATCGTAACCGCCGTTGCCAAACAGGGCAGGTACAGAAGGACAAAGACCATCAAGGCAAAGCCGGAAAGCGGCGTCATGCTTGATGAACTTATTGCATTTTGAAGAAATTCCGAATCGTCTCCGGCAGCATAAATAATTCCCATGGTGCTGACAACGATTTCTTTGGCAAAAAAACCGGTCAGAAGGGCCACACTGCCGCGCCAGTCGATTCCAACCGGCTCAAACAAAGGAACGATTGTTTTGCCGATACGGCCCATCAAGGATTTTTCCATCTTTTCAGCCTGCCGGCTGCGTTGGATTTCGCGCACGGCCGCCTCGCGTTTCTGTTCAAGCGCGCTGTGTTGTGAATCGGGGGCCTTTTTTATTTTCGTTTCATAAAGGGTTTGCGCCCTTTTGATTTCAGTACCATAGTGTTTTGAATAGGTTACGTTCAATGGAAAGGCCGACAAGATCCAGACCACGATCGATCCGATGAGGATAACCCCGCCCATGCGCCTTAAAAAAAACTTGCTTCGGTCCCACATGTGAATCAAGAGGCTTTTTAGCATCGGTACGCGGTAGGGTGGCAGTTCCATGACAAACGGGGCATCTTCCCCTTTGAGCAGCGTCGAACGCAGCAGCCGTCCGGTAATAATCGAAAAGCAGATACCGATTAAATAAATCGCAAAGAGGACGGTTCCGGCTTTGTGGGGGAAAAAAGCCCCCGCTAGAATAATATAGACCGGCAAGCGGGCTGAGCAGGACATAAACGGCGTAATGAGAATGGTTAAAATGCGGTCTTTTTCACTCTCAAGCGTGCGGGCCGCCATAATGGCGGGCACATTGCAGCCGAACCCCATGAGCATGGGGATGAAGGATTTACCGTGAAGCCCGATAAGATGCATGATCTTATCCATTAAAAAAGCGGCCCGCGCCATATAGCCGGTGTCTTCAAAAAGCGAAATACAGAAAAAGAGAATTAAAATATTGGGCAGAAAAATAATAACACTGCCAAGCCCGGCCAGGATACCGTCGACAATAAGATCTTTAAAGAGATTTCCAGGCAGAACATGACCCAATGCGGTTGAAAGCAAGCCGACACCTGCATCGATCCAGTCCATTGGATAGGCGCCGATGGTGAATGTCAGCTGAAACATGGCCCAGATGAAAAAAATGAAAAGGGGAAAACCGACAAAGCGGTTGGTCAGCACCAGATCGATATTGCGCGAAATATCGACCCGTTCGCGAGTGGAAGTGGTGACGACCTCTTTTATGATACCCGCAATAAATCCGTAGCGTTCATCGGTCATGATAATTTCAGGATCCTCATCAAAGCGATCCGTTAAATGCTGGCGCAGGGCAGTGTTTTTGTTGAGTATTTTATGACTCTCGGCGGGGGAGAATTGACTGATGCGCTCCTTGACAATTTTGTCATCTTCCAGGAGCTTGACAGCGGCCCAGCGACTTTCATAGGGGAGCGGCGTCTCGGCCGTTTTGACAAGAAGGTCGTTCATTTCGGCAATGGCGGTTTCAATGTCCTTACTGTATTTGACTTTACGCCTCTGGGGAGATTTATCTTCGGAATCGGCCCAATCAACGGCTTTTTGCAGCAGTGTGTCGATGCCCTCGTTTTTAACCCCGACCGTAAAAACCACCGGCACGTTCAGCAGTTCAGACAGTTTTTCGGCATCGATTTTGATACCGCGGTCTTGAGCCACATCGGCCATATTGAGAGCGAACAATACCTTGCAATCGATTTCGCGCAGCTGGGTAGCCAGATATAGACTGCGTTCCAGGTTGGACGCATCGATGATATCGATGACGACATCGGGATGTTCTTCCAGCACAAAATCGCGGGCGATAATTTCTTCGATGGACAAAGGGGTTAAACTGTAGGTGCCGGGGAGATCGATGATGCGGATATGGCGACCGTGTTTACTGATGCTGCCCTCTTTTTTAGCGACGGTCACCCCCGGCCAGTTGCCGACTTTTTGACGTGTGCCGGTGATATTGTTAAAAATGGTCGTCTTGCCCGAATTCGGGTTTCCGGCCAGGGCAATCGTCAAGCTTTTTTGAGGCATGGGGAAAGATTCCTAGCGTATGTTTTCGACGGTAATGTGATCCGCTTCTTCGACCCGAAGGGAGATATGGTAGCCCTTTACGATGAGTTCCAGGGGATCCTTTAGGGGAGCATATTTTTCAACATATATTTCCGTTCCGGCTAAAATGCCCATCTCGAGGATACGTCTGCGAAGCGGTCCGCTACCCCCCACACGGGCAATCTTTGCGGTTTGACCCTCTTTCATCTCGCTCAAGCGTATCAATCGGCCCTTGCTTTCTCGGAGTTGATCGGGTTGCGATTTTTTTTCGACGGATCGGACGCGTATTTTTTGGGCCAATCCGCGCCCAAGGACGTAGCGCTTGAAATCGGCCGCCACAACCACCTGCCCTTGATTCATATTGGTGAGAACATCGATTTCATCCCCTATCCGCAGACCCATGCTCAAAAGCCGCATACGGGCGTCGGCCCCGCCGGTGAAATCCTCAATAATAAGCGTTTCGCCCTGTTTGGCCCCTGAAAGCGGCATCAGCGGAATTCTTTCTTTTTGGCAGCGGTCGCAGATACCGTAGATTTCCATTTTATGCTGCAACATATGAAATCCATGCGCCGCCGCAATTCCGATCTGCATGTTTTCGATATCGGGATCTTCAAACTCGATCACGTTGCGGCATTTGGTACAGATCATATGATCATGATGCTGTCTTAAATGCCGGTGCTCATATCGGATTTGGCCGTTGTCGAATCGATTTTTTTGGGCAAAACCGAAGCGATACATCAGGTGCAGCGTATCTCTGACAAAGTCGGCCGAAAGGTTGGGGTCACTTTGCTGAAGAGACTCAAGCAGCTCGCTTGCGGTAACATGATTTTCGGTCTTCAGGAAGGCTTCGTAAATCTTGAATCGATCCTCAAAGCGATCGATGTTTTCCTGCGCAAATAGTTTTTTAAGCTGTTCCTTTTCCTGATGATGAACTTGTTTCATAAAGATGCCCACTGAAAATATTGACAATAATTATAAATCATAAGATCCGCGGTTGGAATTGTCAATAAAGCAGAACGGTTGCTGAGAGGCGGTATAGCCCGGGCGGGAATCAGCACGGGGCGGCATTGTCCAACCCTCGGTTTGAGGCGTTTGTGCAAAATAGGCGCGCGGATCTTTAGCGGGTCGGACCCGGGATGTCATAGGTGGTGCAGGACCCGCTGGGGCAACTTCGGGTCTGGGTACCGACACCGGTCCCAGCCGTACCCGATCCCATGCTGTAGGCGGTGGTACTGAGGACTCTTTCGAAGTCCTCGGATTTACATTTGGGACATTGCATGTCAATTTTTTCGTCATTATTCAATAAAAGCAATTCGAAAAATTCCTGGCATTTTGAGCATTTAAATTCATATATCGGCATGGCGGCTTTCCCATCTCACTTGGATTTAAAATTTGCTCTTCATTTAATACCTTTTAGGCCGCATGTCAAGAAACGCTACGATAATATCAGGGTAACGTCAACGTCAGCTCTAATTTAAATGACGTGGCCCTGGGGCATTTGAACCGGAGCATATCCGGGGATCAAGAGCCTTGCAATTCATTTTTGACGGCCAAACCGATTTTTTCCAAAGTATACGGTTTTCTAATATACGAACCGGCGCCCAAGCGTTGTGTTTTTTTGACGAGTTCCGTCTCTGAAAAACCGCTCGCAATTATGGCTTTTTGATTCGGATGCCTGCGGAGGATCCTTTGGTATGTTTCCAGTCCATTGATTCCCGGATCCATGATCATATCTAGAATGATTAGGTCGGCTGAGTTGTGTTTCAAGTAATCAATCGCTTCCGCTCCATCTGCAACAACGGTGACCGAATACCCGAGTTTTGTTAACATACCGGATGCAATTTCCCTCTGTTCATCTATATCATCCACCACAAGGATCGATTCGCCCTTTCCCAGATAGGTACCAATGGCAGAAGGTGCATCTTTGGCCGCCAATTCTTGACGGCAGACGGGGAAATAGAAGGTAAATGTCGTTCCCTTGCCTTTGCGGCTTTGAATATCAATATATCCATTATGGTCTTTTACGGTCCCCCATACCACAGCCAACCCGAGTCCCGTGCCGCTGCGGTTCATCACTTTTTTGGTGTAAAACGGCTCGAATATTTTTTCCAAATCAAATGATGAGATACCTTTCCCGGTATCTGAAACGGATAAATTAACATAATCCCCTTGCACGATATCTTCATAACCGTTGTGGGTGTAGTCAAGATAACGGTTTTGGGTGGATATATGAATCATTCCCTCACCGGAGATGGCTTCCGCAGCATTGGAAATCAAGTTCATGACCGTTTTTGATAAGTGAACCGGTGACCCCAAAACATTGAGCAGTTTTTTTTCCAGATCGGTTTCAATTTTAACGTATGGGTGGAATGATTTTAATTTTTCAAATTCAGGGCTTTCAAAATATTCATAAAGAATTTGATTGAGATTTACAGGTTCAGCAACCGGAACCCCTCTGCGGGCAAGGGTCAGCAAATCCTGTACAATCGCGGCGGCTTTTTCACCTGATTTTTGAATGGTTTGAATCGGGTTTCGTAAAGGGCTATTTGGGGGAAGATCTAATAACAACAATTCCGGATAACTGACAAGTCCGGAGAGGATATTATTGAGATCGTGTGCAACTCCACCGGCAAGGGTTCCAATGGCCTCCATTTTTTGGGCCTGCAAGAGTTTGGCCTCTAGGCGTTTTTTTTCTTCTTCGGCCTGCTTGCGTGCCGTGATGTCACGGGCAACCCCCCGAAATCCCTCAGGGCGGTTATTTGCATCTATAATTAAAGATACCGAGCTTTCAACAAAACATCTGGACCCGTCCTTTCTGATAATTTCCCAGTCAAGGATGCGAGTGGTTCCGCCGCCGCGGTAGACTTGATTAAAAGATTTATAAATTTTTTCAGCCGTGGCTTTGGGCATTAAGCGGCGGTAATTCATACCTCTCAATTCATCTTTTGAATAGCCGAAGATTTTTCTCATGGAATCATTAAAGAAGACGAATTTCCCCGAAAGATCGGCTTCATAATATCCCTCCTCGATGCTTTCAAGGATGGTACGGTATTTCTCCTCGCTTTTCTGAAGGGCTTTTAGGGTAAGTTTGCGTTCCTCGCTTTCGAGGTGCAATTCTTGGTTGGCGTTGGCTAGCGCTTTTGTTCGTTCCGCAACCCGCATTTCCAATCTCTCTTGCGCCTTGCGAAGTTCAGCCTCCATTTGCCATTTTGAGCTTAAGGCTGCGGCAAACTGGTAGATTTCCTGGGGGTGAAAGGGCTTTTGAATGTAAAGCAGTTTATGTACCGGTAGAACCCTCTGCGCGATATCCTTGGGATCCATATCGGAGTAACCGGTCACCATTACGAGTTCTATATTCGGATCCATTGCTCTAATTTTTTCGGCAGCCCAAATCCCATCCGGCCCGGGTGGCATGCGAACATCGAGAAAAGCGACCCTAAAAGGACGGGTGTCTTCAAGGGATTTTTTTACCGCTTCAACGGCTTGATCGCCTTGACGACAACTTGTCAAATCAAATGTCAATTCGGTTGAAATTGAAGTGTCAGCCTCAAAAAGCTCTCTCTCTAAGGCTTTTATTTCTATAAATAAATCACTATCAGATTTTTGGAGGGAAAGTACCCGCTGAAACAGTTGCAGAATTTGATCTTCGTCATCGGCCACAAGGATTCTGACCTGCTTTTCATCTGCTGGAGGGTTGGGTGGGTTGCTTTTCATCACACCCCTTGCGGATGGATTGGAATCACGCTTGCCGGTTGGTTGAACCCGGCGTATTCCGTCCAATCGTCGGGTAACGCCATTCGCACGGCATTGCGACCTTCATTTTTGGCGCGATAAAGCGCTGTGTCGGCCGCTTTAATGATGGCAATTACACCGGGCACCTGGCCGGCATCGATTGTGGCAACTCCCAAACTGATGGTAACCGAGACCTTTCCGCCCGGCACTTCAATTTGAGCGGCACTGACGGCGGCACGAATTCTTTGCGCGGCCTGTTTACCGCGCGGTTGGTCGCACTCCGGCAATATCACCAAAAATTCTTCGCCCCCAAACCGACCGACCGTGTCGTAGGCCCTGACACAGTTCTGTATTCGTCGCGCCGTTTCGGCTAAGACGACATCGCCGGCCTGATGCCCGAAGGTATCGTTGATGCGTTTGAAATAATCAATGTCCGCCATAATAATGCTTGTGGGTTTATCCATTCGGTTGGCGCGAGCCAATTCCCGGTTAAATGCAGAGAAAATCGTGGCGCGGTTCGGCAGACCCGTCAGTGAATCATGAGCGGCCTGGTGTTTGAGATCGGCATAGGCTTGCTTCAATTCAGCCGTACGCTGTTCAACGATCGTTTCCAATTTCTGATTGACTGCCAGTAGTTGGCGCTCCGCTTTCCACCGGGCCGCCAAGGTAGAGACAAACTGACGGATTTCAAAAAGATGAAAAGGCTTCTGAATGTACAGCAAACGATTTGCGGGCTGAATACGTCTCTCAATTTCGCTCGGATCAATATCGGTGTAACCGGTTACAATAACGATCTGGGTATCCGCAGATACAGCGCGAATATTTTCGGCCGTCCAAATGCCATCCGGCCCTGGTGGCATTCGAACGTCAAGAAACGCTATGGCGTATGGATGTCCCTCGGCATCGGCGGTATGGACGGCTTCGATGGCTTCCGATCCCTGGTGACAGAATGTTAAATCAAACGAAGGTTTAACATGATCATTACGCTGGTGCACGACATCGTTGCCGAACAGTTCGGCTTCCAAAGCGTCCATTTCAGATTGACTGGAGGTTGGGTAGCGGCTTTGACCAAGGACCTGCTCGTATAATTCCAGGATCGTATCCTCGTCATCGGCCACAAGGATTTTCAAGTCATCTGAGTTTGGCTGTAGCATATAGATCGTTTTTTCAAGCGCTAAATTTTAATCAAATTCTATCATCAATTCGAGTTGGCCGGGATTAGAAGGTGCAAACAGGCACCTTGACCGACCCCAGTGCTTTCAGCATAAAGTCGGCCTTGAATACTCGTCAAAACGTTTCCACACCAATGCAGACCGAATCCTGAGGTTTTCGATTTCTTATTTGAAAATCCTCGATCGAAAATATGATTAAGGCTATCCGCATCGATCCCTGCGCCGTCATCCAACACTTTTAGATGAACCATTTCGGTGTCGTTTTCTTTTTCGACCTCACCGTTGATATGAATATGCCCTTGGGGTTTGTCTGCCCTCAGAACAGACTCGGCGGCATTATTGAGCAGATTGGTAACGACTTGAGTTAAAACGACCCTTTCGGCCGCCACCGTTGGAAGTTGCGACACGCCGGCATCGATTTCAAGCGACACGGCATTTTGATATTGGGGCGGCATTAGAGCGGATGCTTTTTTGAGTATTTTATTCAACTGCAATGGCTCAATGGCACCTTCGGAATGACTGTATTTATCCTGTTCGGCCAGAATATCCTCAATTTGAATCACGTGATCCGAGACCTTTTTTAACTGATGATCGGTTTCTTGCACAAGGGACACCATCTGCTTGCTACCCAACCGCAGGTAGCGATTCAGGGAATGTTCGCGCTCCGGATCGAGATCTTCGCCTTCCAGTTCATCCATCGCCCGATTAAGATTGCCAATCGGGGTGCCATTAATTTTTTCCTGCAGGGCGCTGATTTGTCCCACCATGGGGGTCAGAATATTGCGCGTATTATGTAAAATACCGGAAGCCATCTCCGCCAACCCGGAATAATAGGACTGTTCAAGCAATTTGTTACGTGCTTCGGACACTTGGGCCAACATCCGATTGAACTCAGCGGCTAGAGTGCCGATCTCATCCCGGCGCCTCAAGGTGAAATGCGAATCTAGGTTACCCGTTTCTTTTATTTTCAGAATATGTCGGGTGAATTTCACAATCGGACCCAAAACCGTCATCTGGAGTGTCGCCAGCAGCACAAAGAGAAGGATGGTCCCCACCGCAAAAAAGATCAACAGAAAGTAACGGATGCTGTTTTTCCCATGTTGAAACACATCACGCACCATCTTCACCTTTAAAGATAAAGCCGGATTACCATATATGTCTTCAACCTGCGTATAACCGGCTATGGTGTCTTCATTTAACACCTGACTGGTGATGGATGACTTCTTGAAACGGTTCGGTTGGATGGCGTCGGTGGTGGCCGCAGAACCGGATGCCACCGCCCGCGTAAAGCTGATGGAAAGCTGGGTTTTTTCCTTTAGCGCTTGAATCTCTTGGTCGTCAAAATAACGGCCCACCAACAGGGTTCCATTAATTGGCTCTTTATAATTATTGTCGCTAATCGGCCATGCGCCCAGGAGCACGGACTTTTCAGGGAGCAATATGATCCCTTTTTTGCTGTCTTTGGGATTTTGATGGTGCAACAGTTGATTATGCGTAAGGATATGTTTGATTAAGTCTTCCGCAACCGGTTGATCTGTCCCCTGCCCTAAATCGACGCCCTTGGCATATACCAACTGGTCTGCCGAATTGATAAAGATCATGAAATTGATCTTTAAATTCGTAAGCGTTGCATCGACAAGGTTGTCATCGATGTATTTCTTATTTTTGCCTTGAACAAAGTTGCGGGTTTCGTCCCAGGGCGCCCAATCGCCCGCGGTTGACTCTAATCTGACCAAATTGTCCTGCAATGCATTAAGCACTCTGGTTACGTTGGTATGGACACGCTGCTCTTCGAGTCTGGTAAAACTGCCCAAAACAATATTGCTAGTCACCGTGTACAAGATCCCAACCACACCCGCAAAGCTGAGGGCGACAATTAAAAGAACTTTTCGGCTCAAGGTCATAATTCTACTCCTTCCCAGATTGGAATATGATCAAGAAGAAACGAAATATAGATTTACTACTGATTTAGTATAATATCGGAGATTAATAAAAAAACTTTAACCTCTTAATAAGGCTATTTTTAGGGTTAAAAAGGAGGTTTGAGACGATTTGTTATGAATTCAGGAGAATAACTCAGAAGTCCTTGGTGAGCATTTCACGCGCATGTTCGAGGGTTGCCGGCGTAATTTTTTCACCGCCCAGCATGCGGGCGATTTCATCAATTCGCTGAGGGTGATCCAAAGCCGCCAGGGATGTCCGCGTTCTCCCTTTGGAAACCGCCTTCATCACTTTAAAATGATGATCGCCGAAGGTTGCAATCTGGGGTAGATGGGTGATGCAGATGACCTGGCTATGACGGGCCAGATGGAAGAGTTGTTTGCCCACCACTTCGGCCACGCCGCCGCCGATGCCGGCGTCGACTTCATCAAAAACGATGCTTTCAACCGAATCGGATGCGGCCAGGATGGACTTTAAGGCCAGAACGACTCTTGAAAGTTCCCCCCCGGACGCAATTTGGGCCAGCGGTTTTAAGGCCTCGCCCACATTGGGCGCAATCATAAAAGCCAAACGGTCGATTCCGGTATCGGTCGGGGTATGCCCGTTTATGTTGAGATGCGGATCGGCGCTGCGATCTTCGGGTGTCCGGGTCAGGGATACCTCAAATTCGGTTTGCGACATTTTCAGGCTGGAGAGCTGTTTTTCCACTTTGGCGGCCAGGGCTTTGGCTGTCTTGGCTCTTTGCTTGGACAAAGCCAGTGCGTGGCGGCTTAGTTGCGACTGTAAAGCGGTCAGCTTTTTCTCGGTTGCGGCGATTTGGTCGGTTATGTTTTCGGTTCGATAAAGCTCCTTTTCGATCGATTCCAGATGCAGAGCGCTGGCCTCAAGCGATCCGCCGTATTTGCGTTTGAGCTTGTTTAACGTGTCGAGCCGGATTTCGATCTCCTCCAGACGACGCTCATCCATATGGACGGCCTTTAAATAGGAGCGCAGATTTTCGGCAATATCCTCAATGCCAAAAGCGGCATCTGCGACTCTTTTTGTGGTTGAGGAGAGTTCGGGATCGAATTGGGCTGCTTTTTCCAGCGCCTTGCGCGTTTCCACCAGACGGTCCACAACGGCGCTGTTTTGACCATAAAGCGTTTCGATGCTGTCATGCACGGTTCGATAGAGGGTTTCGGCGTTTTTTAAGCGGTTTCGTTCCTGCTCGAGTTGCCGGTCTTCATCGGGAAGTATAGCCGCCTCCAGGATCTCCCTTTTCTGAAATGAAAGGAGCTCGATATGCTCGGCCTGGCGGCTTTTTAGCGCCATTAATTCATTTCGCTTTTGAATCAAGGGCACGATTTCGTGGAAATCGGTCCAAACCTCAGTCCGCAAAGGGATCAAATCACCGAAATGATCCAGGATCAGCAGTTGCTGATCCTCCTTTAAAAGGCCTTGGTGGGCGTGCTGTCCGGAAATGCTGGCCAGATTTTGGGTGACGGCCTTGAGGATCAGCATAGTGGCAAGACGTCCATTGATGTAGATGCGATGTCGATCCGAGGTCGAAATAACGCGTCGGATAATGAGCCCGTCCGAAACCTCATAGCCGTGTTCGGCCATTGTGGCGGCGGCACGGGATTGGGGCGCAATTTCAAACAGGGCTTCCAGCTCGGCGGATTCGGCGCCGGTGCGAACGAGCGTTGCGCTGGCCCGGCTTCCGAGAATAAGATTGACGGCATTGATGATGATCGATTTCCCGGCGCCGGTCTCTCCGCTTAAAATGGTAAGCCCCGCTCCAAATTGGATGCGAAGGTCGTCGATGATGGCGAAATTTTTAATGGACAGTTCACACAGCATACAGAGGATAGACTACTTGATTGAGCGAATTTTTCAACCCGAAAAGCAGCACATCGCATCTGTATTTTCCAATTTAGACACGGATTACACGGCTGGCCACGGATAAAGAACAGTGTAATCTGTGTAATCCGTGTCAAAGGTTAAGTTAATTTGCCCGGAGGGCGCCATGTTCAGTAAAAGCATAACAATCAATTGTTCTGTGTCAAAGTAAAATCGAAACTTGCATTGGGCTTCAATTGGGTGTATTATTGAGACTCAATTGGAGGTGCAGCTATGAAATTCTTAAGTGTCAGAGATTTGAAAACAAAATCATCACAAGTTTGGAAGGAACTGGCGGGGCAAAAGGAAATGATCGTGACAAGTAATGGTCGGCCCATTGCCCTTCTTTCATCGATTAATGAAAATAACCTTGAACAGGTTTTAACTGCATTTCGACGTGCCCGTGCGACGAATGCCGTGGCATCAATTCAATACGAATCCACTCAAAAAGGAACCGATAAGATATCCATAGATGAGATCAATGCTGAGATCGGGGCGGTGAGGTCTAAACGGAAAAAATGAATATCGTTTTGGACACAAACGTTCTTGTCTCTGGATTACTTACTCCCTTTGGTTCGAGCGGTGAAATTGTTCGAATGGTATTCTCAGGTGAGCTTTTGTTGTACATCGATGCCAGAATTTTGACAGAATACCAGGATGTTCTTCAGCGTCCAAAGTTTAACTTCAACAAAGACCATATCGGCATATTGCTTGATTTTATTAAGCAATATGGCCAGGTTATTTCGAGCTCGCCACTTAAGAATCGTTTGCCGGATCCTGACGATGAAGCATTTCTCGAAGTTGCCATCGCCGCAAGAGTAAGCTCTTTAGTCACAGGAAATACAGCCCATTATCCTTCGCCATTACGGGAAGGGATATCTATTTTTTCTCCCTCGGAATTTATTGAGTTTTATAGAAAACAGAATAAAGACACAGAACCAGCCGCTTAACTTGGACGGCTAATACAGTGCGGTTTTGGCGCTTTGACCTCAGATAACTGAGCGGTGAAATATTCCTTTTGAAAGGTGGACTCTTCCTCCTCCATTTTCCCACAGCTAAATTTCTTGATATTATCGATAGTTATGATAAAGAGGCGTTACTTTTCTGTATTTTCCAAAACGCGACAAATTAATTTATCCATACAACCCTAATCGAGGATTCCATGGATGAAATGACAAAACCCCGTTTCTAAAAAGGCGAGACGGGGTTTTGTATTTTGGCTCTGCCAATAATTTAACCAACATTGCACACCTGATTTGCAAAATGGTTTGATTTAGTACACAAGAAATATTGAATACTGTAAACAGTCAAATATACCAATATCAGGCAAATTTGCCTTATAATCAATTAAACAGAAAATAGGGTATAGGGTAAAAAAGTGCAGAAAAATTTAGATGATATCGATAAACAGGTTGCTCAAGCTGTATCCCACTACTGGCTTACTCGAAAAGCACAAAAGGACAAACAAAAAAAACGTGGGGTATCTGATGCAGGTTTTAGAAGTGCAGTTACAGGTGGCGCACAAATGGATGGTTTTATAACCCTGTTCAAAGATTTGATTGTTGATGCCGGGGCTGATAGCCAATATATTCATGAAAAGAAGGCACTTGAGTTACCAGGTTTTTTTAGACCAACCAAGGAGTGGGATTTGTTGGTTATTAAAAATGGTCAACTAATTGTCGCTATTGAAGCCAAATCCCAAGAGGGGCCATCATTCGGAAACAATTTCAACAATAGGACCGAAGAGGCGATGGGAAGCGCCCTTGATTTATGGACCGCTTTTAGAGAGGGTGCTTTCAATGGGGGTGTTCAGCCTTTCCTCGGCTATTTCTTTATGCTCGAAGATTGTCAAGCCTCAAATCGGCCTGTTAAAGTAAGGGAGCCTCATTTTAGAGTATTTCCTGAATTCGTCGGTGCTTCATATATGAAACGTTATGAACTCTTTTGTCGGAAACTTATTCTTGAACGTCATTATACTTCTTCATTTTTTATAACATCTGCAAGCGATAATGGCATTGAAGGTGTTTACAATGAACCAGCAAATGATCTTTCTTTTGAAATTTTTTCAAGATCTCTTGTTTCCCATGTTGGAGCCTTTGTATGAAAAACAATAAACAGAAGACCGAGCAGAGACTAATAAACGGAGACGCAAGAGATCTATCCTTCTTTGCCGATGAATCTATTCACTTAGTCGTTACCTCACCTCCATACTGGAATCTGAAGCGCTATAATGAGAATCCAGACCAATTGGGACACGTCAATGACTATGAATCTTTTTTAGGTGAGCTTGAAAAAGTATGGCGTGAAGTTTTTCGAGTGCTCGTTCCGGGGGGGAGATTAGTATGCGTTGTGGGTGATGTGTGCGTTTCAAGACGGAGATTCGGACGTCATCTTGTTTTTCCTTTGCACTCAGACATCTGTGTTTTATGCCGAAAAATTGGTTTTGATAACCTTAATCCCATTATCTGGCATAAAATAGCAAATGCCAGTTTTGAAGTTGAAAATGGGTCTAAATTCTTAGGGAAACCCTATGAACCCAATGCAATCATAAAAAATGATATGGAATTCATTTTAATGCAGAGAAAACCGGGTGGCTATCGAAAACCGACTGAGGTGCAAAGAAAATTAAGTAAAATAGGTAAGAAGGATTTTAATACCTGGTTTCAACAAATAAGGAATATCACTGGTGCCTCAACCCGGAATCACCCCGCCCCCTTCCCGCTTGAGCTCGCATCCCGTCTTGTTAGAATGTTTTCATTTCAGGGCGATACAGTCCTAGATCCGTTCTGCGGCACAGGCACAACGATGGTGGCTTCCCTAAGATACGGTAGAAACAGCATAGGGATAGACATTGATCCCGAATATTGCCGTATAGCCGCACGATTCTTAAAAAAAGAGAGCTGCAATCTTTTTTTGAAAACGGAATTGATATTTGAAAAGATGATTCCTGACAATACCGGCCATATGCAAGTTTGTGAAGACCAAGCTCTCTACGAAGTCCGATCAGCCAGGAAAACAATGGGCTAAGCCGACAAAGGCATGGAGGACATCCATCTGTAATAAAATAGATTGATCTTTTAAATCAATAATCAAGATTTTACCGTATTTGTGCTGAGCGGTGAAATATTTCTTTTGACAGGAGCGATCTCCACCCTTCATCTTTTCAGTCAAATTTCTTGATATTATAGATAGTTATGATAAAGAGGTGTTGCTTTTCCAGGTTTTCCAAAAGTGATACCCTAATCGAGGATTCCATGGATGAAATGACAAAACCCCGTTTCAAAAAACGCGAAACGGGGTTTTGTATTTTTGTGATGGCAACTCAGGCAACAAATGCGGAGTGTGCATGATCTGAAATATTTGGTGAGGATATTATGGAATACAACAAAGATAAGATAGATGAATATACATTAGCCCTGCTTTATAGGGTTACCTGGGAAAGAAAAGAGGGATCTGGCGCCAGAGTTTGGAAGGGATTTGATTGGGAAACAATGAATCGCCTCCATGACAAAGGCTTGATATCAGATCCTAAAAGCAAAGCAAAATCCGTTGTTATCAGTGAGGATGGTTATAAGAAAGCAGAGGAACTTTTTAAGAAACATTTTATGAAATGATGAAACGTACCCCAAAGTTGGAAGCGACCAGTCAATGCTGGTCTGATGGAAAGGAGGTGGCGATACCTCTGGAAATTCAGTTAGTCGTCCAGCGGGTGAGAGCCCCGCACGGTTAAAGCTGAGCCCGGCAGGCCGGAAGTGAGCCTTGCAGCATTTCGGGTAATCGGAGTGCGGATGCGTAGGTACACAGGTGTGTGAGCCGCGACAATCAGCGTCGAAAGAGGGTTTTGTTTCAGGTGTCGAGGGTTTCAACTTGCCTGAAGGCAGCAGCGGTGTCACCGTAGTTAAGGGCGAGGTGACGTCGTACCTGGCGGCGTGGGTGACCGTAATAGGGGACGTACATAAG
Organism: uncultured Desulfobacteraceae bacterium; assembly: GCA_964530095.1. GTDB lineage: Bacteria > Desulfobacterota > Desulfobacteria > Desulfobacterales > CAZHA01 > CAZHAH01. The sequence continues at coordinate 26,484 of CAZHAH010000062.1, forward strand.
TTTATAAGTTGTTCTAAAGTATTAGTATTGATTGATTGAATTGCATTTTAGAATAATATTTGTGGATTTAAGAAAATGAATATGTTGCTATAATAATTAGTATAGACCCATTATTAGATAATATGAACGTCCCGGATTCATGATGGAGAGAACACTTACGAGACAAGCATCTTTAGACCACACGGAGAATCACATTCATGTTGAGTTCTGCACACCTCACCAGGTGATGAGTTCGGCAGTACTGAACGGGGGACTCGTCCACGCCAGCCATCTCGTCAATCTAAGAGTCCCCAAACGCTGGGCATCCCTGGAGGCACCGGAGGTAACTCTAGCAAAGTACTGTACCGATGCCGGCTGGAGCGGAACCACCGTTGGCATGATGACCGCAGCTTCAATGGATTCATTTCGAATGGCAAGAGAATCTGTGCAGGACGTTGATGTCGTTGTTCTCGTCACGTTTGGCTTGTCCAACCCAAGGCGTGTTGGTGATCGTGCCGAACACCGGGAAATGTTAACGCAATCAAAGGAGATAGGGACTATTAACATCATCGCGATGACCTCGACAATCTTGACCGGGCCTGCCATGGTAGAAGCGTTGATGATTGTGACGGAAGCGAAGTCAGCGGCTCTGCAAGAATCCGGAATCAGGAGTTCAGTTTCCGAAAAGATCGCGACCGGTACGGGTACAGATGCAATTGCTGTTGTCAGTGGTAATGGACCAGGAACGGCACGTTACTGCGGAAAACATGTCTTGTTTGGAGAGATTCTCGGGCATCTGGTCACTGACGCGGTGACCTCGTCAATAGACTGGTGCCTTACGCCAGCTTCTGGTGCAAACGCGCGAACAGACAGAGGCATCAGCCAACAAAGCCTTGCAGCCGACGCCAAGGACGGCGCGGCTGAAGGCTGACGTATGCAGGCAAATTTTTTTATCAATGATGCACCTAAAGTACCACGGTAATGAGGGTTGAAGATATGAGGAAATGTACTGGAAATAATACTCATGAATGGGGATTTAATTCAATTTTTGATGTCAAATGCCCTAGTTGCGGAAATATGGTTGAATTCTTCAAGGATGAAATCAAAAGAAATTGTCCTCAATGCAAAGCATCAGTCTCGAATGATAGGAAAGATTTCGGTTGTGAGCTATGGTGTTCGGATTCCTCCCCATATCCGAGAAACATTTGTCCTAAATTCAAACGATCAAAGGCTAGATTTTACAGGGGCTTTTGATTTGGACAGATCGTTCATTAAAAATATATCAACTTCGCAGAACAAACTAGTGGAGCAGACGGCGTGTAGTTAGCTGTTTATCGTAAATGCCGTTCTAAGCTGGTCTGCAATTTGGCCGCAGCTCACCGCTGGCGTTAGGCAATAAAATATTAATAAGGAGATTTAAATGAGAATACTTGGTGCAATTCTGTATGAAAACTTTGAACTACTCGATCTATATGGCCCATTAGAGATGTTTGGCAATATTGGCGCAGACCTTAAAATTGTCACAATTGCAGAAACTATAGGTCCTATCAAGTCAGCGCAAGGACCATCGACTGTGGCAGAGTTTGAATATGCCGATCATCCTGACTTAAATTTAGTTATTATCCCAGGTGGTATTGGTACTTTTACACAGCTCAACAACCCATTAATCATGGATTTTATACAAAAAGTTTCTAAGTCATCAGAAATTATTATGTCGGTATGCTCTGGTTCAGCTTTACTTGCGAAAGCCGGTATCCTGAATGGTAAAAAGGCAACATCAAACAAACTATTTTTCAGCTTCGCGACAGAGCAGTCGGAAAAAGTGGAATGGATAGAAAATGCACGTTGGGTAGAAGATGACAATATTTTCACCTCTTCCGGTGTGTCAGCTGGGACAGATATGGCACTTGGTATGATCTCAAAAATCTATGGACGAGATCGTGCTGACAAAATAGCAATGATGACCGAATACGAATGGCAGCCGGATCCTTCAAAAGATCCATTTTCTAAATACCTAAATCAAGGAAACATTTCCGAATACCTAACAGTGTTCAATCAAAATGTGGATCCCCAACAACGGCATTAAGAGCGACGGCAAAAAGCCGCCGCGCCTTATGTCGGGCGTTCGGCGAAAGGGAGGAAGATATTTTGAAGTATAAATATTACATTTGTGACGTTTTCACCAACAAGCGATTCGGTGGCAATCAACTTGCTGTGTTACCAGATGCAAGTGGTCTTACAGATAAACAAATGCAGCAGATCGCCAGAGAATTCAATTTTTCTGAGAGCACGTTTGTTTTTCCATCGGAAGAAGGCAACACCCGGAAAGTTAGAATTTTCACTCCTTCCATAGAAGTGCCTTTCGCAGGGCACCCAAATATCGGAACTGCATTCGTATTGGCATCTGTCGGCGCACTTAAAGAATTTGATGAAACAGCTGTAATTGTGTTTGAGGAGAAGGCTGGCTTAGTCCCGATAGCTTTTAGCAAACTTGATGAAGGAACGCTTTGGTGTGAGCTCAAGGCCCCAGAGAAAATTTCGTTAGGAGTGACTGTGCCAGCCGAAACATTTGCCTCTGCAGTATCGCTTTCTACAGGTGAAATAGTCACAGACACACATATTCCTCAAGTTGCTTCGGTTGGTTTGCCTTTTATAGTAGCAGAGCTTCGGGACCAGTCTGCCTTGAAGCGTGCTAGGGCTAATCTAGATGGATTCGAGAAGATAGCCTCCCAAGGTGTTACACCGGATGTTCACGTCTATATTCAAAGTAACGATGAATTTGATCTTCGGACACGCATGTTTGCACCTTTTGACGGGGTGCCAGAAGATCCTGCTACAGGAAGCGCCAATTGTGCTTTAGCTGGATTACTCACACACTACAATGAATCAAGCTCTGGAAATTTCGAATGGCGAATCGCTCAAGGTGTTGAAATGGGTCGCCCGAGTCTTTTGATCGCACGCGCTGAGAAAAAGAACGGCAAAGTAATTTCCACTTGGATCGGTGGAAGTTGCGTAATGGTCAGTGAAGGAGTGATTTACGTTGATTAAACCAATGTCTCAATCACGTTCACTCGGACAGCAAAAAGCGCCGCTCGTTCCTCATTATGCTTTTTGCTGCCTTGACAGAATTTAATATAGCGTGAAGAATGAAGACCTGACCCCGATGGTCTTCTTCTGAGGCCCACGCGGAAACCGCTGCCGATGTGGTCGTCATCGGCAGCGGGTTTGCCGGGCTTGCGGCAGCCATCGAAGCCAAAAGAGCTGGCGCTTCGGTGGTCATATTGGAAAAAATGAAAGTGATCTAGGGGTCGGGTAGAAATACGGCGCGCGCAACCTTAGGCGGAGAGTTTCCGACCTGCA